>NZ_JBHZAG010000082.1:0-42882 GCF_042754125.1 Amycolatopsis sp. NPDC059235 | reverse complement strand
TGTCAAGGCATCTTTCCCGCCTTGACAAGCACCCCCAGACCGTCAGCACAATCAAGCTTCGGGGTGCCCCACGCAACCACCGTGCGCAATGTCGCCGCCAGGCGACGAGCCGTCACTCACCGCCCCCGCCGAGCCATCTCCTCGAGACGCCGAATCCGATCCTCAATAGGCGGATGAGTAGAAAACATCCGACTCAACCCGGCCCCAGGCCGGAACGGATTAGCAATCATCAAATGCGACTGCGAAACCACAGCCGGCTCAGGCGCGAGCGGAGCAGCCCGAGTCCCCCGCTCCAACTTCCGCAACGCCGAAGCCAAAGCCAACGGATCCCCAGTCAACTCGGCCCCAGAAGCATCCGCCTGATACTCCCGAGACCGGCTCACCGCCATCTTCACCACCCCAGCCGCGATCGGCCCGATCAACACCAACAACAGCGACATGAACGGATTACCCTCGCGATCATTCCCCCCAAAAAAGAACGCGATATTCGCCAACACACTGACCACACTGGCCAACGCCCCAGCCACACAAGAGATCAAAATGTCCCGGTTGTACACATGCGACAACTCATGCCCGAGCACCGCCCGCAACTCGCGCTCATCGAGCAACTCAAGAATCCCAGTAGTGCAACACACCGCAGCATGCTGCGGATTACGCCCAGTAGCGAACGCATTAGGCGCCGCAGTAGGACTCACATACAACGAAGGCATCGGCTGCCGAGCGGAAGTAGCCAGCTCCCGCACGATCCGGTACATCGCAGGCTGCTCGACCTCCGACACCGGCCGCGCGTGCATCGCGCGCAGGGCCATCTTCTCGGAGTTGAAGTACGCGTAGGCGTTCATCCCCAACGCCACGATCAGGCCGATCACCAGTGCCCCTCGGCCGAACAATCCGCTGATCCCGACGATGATCGCGGAGAGCAGACCGAGCAGCATCGCCGTCTTCAGCCCGTTGTGATGCTTGTGCACGCGCGCTCGCCTCCGTCCGCTCTGGCAGGTGCCGCAAGGTGGGTTACTCACTGGAAACAACGCGATCGGGGGACGCGAAGTTCCTTCGCCTGATCCTGGTCCGAGTTAGGGTCAGCGGGCAACCCAACCGACCGGGGCAGGTGAGCGATGCACGGTTCCCAGTTCTCCCGGCGAGGGCTGTTTACCCTGGTCAGCGCGAGTGCGGCGGTGCTGCTCGGCGGTACCGCCGCGGCGACCGGGCGGGTCAGCACCGTGCAGGTCGGCGGGACGATTTCGGCGATCGCGGTGAGTCCGGTCACCGGGCTCGTGTACGCGGCCGACCAGGCATCCGGCGCGGTTCTCGTGGTCGATCCGGACGCGGGGCGGGTCGTGTCCGCGCTCGCGGTCGGCGGGGAGCCGAGCGACGTCGTGGTGGACACCGACCGGATCTACGTCGCCAATCCGCCGGGCGGCACGGTGCTCGCCTTCGACAGCCAGACGCACCGGTTGCTGAGCGTCGTCGGCGCGGGGGCGGGCGCGTCGGCGGTCGCGATCGATCCGCAGGCCAACCTCGTGTACGCGGTGAGCGGCAAGACCGGCACGTTCGCGGTGCTCGACAGCATCAGTCTCACTCAGCAGGACCTGCTGCCCGCGCCGAAGCCGGGCCTCGCCGGGATCGCGCTCGACCGCGGCCGGCGGCGCGCGTATTGCACCAGCCCGACCACGAACTCGGTCGAGATCTGCGACCTCGACCAGGGGGCGTTCACCGCGAGCGTGCCGGTGGGCGCCTCTCCGACCGGGATCGGCGTGCACGAGCTGAGCGGCACGGTGTTCGTGGCGAATTCGGCGATCCATCACATGTCCATTGTGGACGGATCGGCGCGGGCGCAGGTCAAGACCGTGCTGCTGCGCAGCGAGGCGTCGTCGCTCGCGGTGCATCAGGCCAGCGACGTCGTGTACACCAACGGCGGGCAAAATGGACTGTCCCGTGTGGACGGACGAACGGAAACCCTTACCGGTGAGCTTGGTCTCGGCGTGAATCCGGGCGACGTGGCGGTGGATCAGCGCACGCGCACGGTGTACGTGACCGATCCGCTGCACGGCACGATTACCGTCGTGCGCGATTTCTGACCGCACACATGAAGTTACTCCAGGTATACGGTGTCGGATATGGAACTTGGTCTCCAGGTCCCCGACTTCACCCTGCCGGGAGGGACTGCCGCACTGGGCGGGAAGCTGGCCGACGCGGCGCGGGCGGCGGACGACGCCGGGTTCGCGTATCTCGCGGTGATGGACCACTTCTTCCAGATTCCCAGCGTCGGCCCGAGCGATCGCCCGATGCTTGAGGCGTACACCACGCTCGGCTATTTCGCCACGCACACCCGGCGCGCGGAACTGTTCACCTACGTCACTGGCGCGATTTACCGGCATCCCGGCCTGCTCGCGAAGGCGGTCACCACGCTCGACGTGCTGTCCGGCGGACGCGCCATGCTCGGCATCGGGGCCGGGTGGAACAAAAGAAGCCCGCGGACTCGGCTTTCCGTTTCCCTCCAGTTCGGGACCACAACCCGAGATCGCGCTGGTTTCTGGACTGAGCGATTTCGACGGCCCCCGGGCCGGCGAAATCGGGAGGGAAGAAACCAGCTTCCCGGCGATCTCGGCGCCACGGCGAAGCCGGGGCAATCAAACACAGCAAGCTCGACGTGCTCAAGCGGCACTGCGAAGCCGAGGGCCGCGACTACGCCGAGATCACCAAGACGGTTTACCACTACCTGGACATCGGCGCGTCCGGGGAGAAAACCGGCGAATTTCTCGCCGAGGCGCGAAGGTTGCACCGGCTCGGCGTCCAGGCAATGATCGGCCCGCTGCCCGGCGGCGCGGACCGGCGACGCATGGAGATTTTCGCGCAAGACATCATTCCGGCGCTTAAGGAGTTGGCATGAAACTCGGGTTGCATCTCGCTCAGCAGACCTGGCCGAACGGCCCGGCGGCGCTCGGCTCGGACCTGGCGCGGGTGGCCCGGACCGCGGACGAGGCCGGGTTCGAATATCTGTCGGTGATGGACCATTTCTTCCAGATTTCCGGCTACGGCCCGCCCGAGCACGAGATGCTGGAAGCCTGGACGACGCTCGGCTTCCTGGCCGCGCACACCGAACGGGTCAAACTGCTCACTCTCGTCACCGGCGTCATTTACCGGCACCCCGGGCTGCTCGCGAAAGCGGCCACGACGCTCGACGTGCTGTCCGGCGGGCGGGCGATCCTCGGCATCGGGGCCGGCTGGAACGAGGAGGAGTCCCGCGCGCTCGGGTTCCGGTTCCCGCCGATGAAGGAACGGTTCGAGCAACTCGAGGACGCGCTCCGGTACGTCCACCAGATGTGGGCCGAGGGCGACGAACCCTTTACTGGCACGCACGTCAGCGCCGAACGGTTGCTCAACAGCCCGCCGCCGATCCAGCGTCCGCACCCGCCGATCATGATCGGGGGCAGCGGCGAGAAGAAGACGCTGCGGTTCGTCGCGCAGTACGGCGACATCTGCAATTTGCTGCCCAACGCGGACCTTCCGCGCAAACTGGAAGTCCTGCGGCAGCACTGCGAGGACGTCGGCCGCGACTACTCCGAGATCACGAAAACCGCTTCGCTGCGGCTCGATACCGGTGAAAACGGCGAGAAAACCGGGCAACTGCTGGATGAACTGGGCCGGCTGTCGGAACTCGGTTTCAGC
Organism: Amycolatopsis sp. NPDC059235; assembly: GCF_042754125.1. Taxonomy (NCBI): domain Bacteria; kingdom Bacillati; phylum Actinomycetota; class Actinomycetes; order Pseudonocardiales; family Pseudonocardiaceae; genus Amycolatopsis; species Amycolatopsis sp. NPDC059235. The sequence continues at coordinate 39,213 of NZ_JBHZAG010000082.1, read as the reverse complement.
GTCGCGACCGGCTGGGCGCACGGCGTTCCGGACCCGGCGGTGCTCGAGCGGTTCGCCACCGAAGTGATCCCGGCGGCGGAAAAGCTGTGATCCGCTGACGAACGGGTGACGGCTGCGCCATCCGGTGCCAGCCGGTCACCCGTTCGTCACAGCACATGCCGCATTCCGCTGCGGTCATTGTCTCGGTTCCGAATCGACTCCGGTGAGCTTCCCGGCGCGCTGTAACGACGGCCGGGCGCGGATCGACCTGCCCTACGCAGATCGCGTCGCTACCGGAGGAGCCTGGTACATGACCACATGTCGACTCTGTGGTTCGGAAAGAACCGCCAGCGTGGTCGACCTCGGCGCGACCCCGCCGTGCGAGCGGTTCCTGACCGCCGCCCAGCTGGCCGAGCCCGAACCGACTTTCCCGCTGCATCTCGAAGTGTGCACGGAATGCTGGCTCGCGCAGCTCCCGCCGCTGCTCGACCCGGCCGACACTTTCACCGATTACGCGTATTTCTCGTCTTTTTCCACCTCGTGGGTCGAGCACGCGAAACGGTTCACCGACGCCGCCGTCGAACGGCTCGGGCTGACCGACCGGTCTTTCGTCGTCGAGGTCGCCAGCAACGACGGATACCTCCTGAAGCACGTCGTGGAACGCGGAATCCGTTGTCTCGGCGTGGAACCCTCGGTCAACGTCGGGCAAGCCGCGCGCGAGGCGGGGGTGCCGACGCACACCGCGTTCCTCTCCGAAGAGACCGGCCGGGAGGTGCGGGCCGAGCACGGTCCGGCCGACCTGGTCGTGGCGAACAACGTCTACGCCCACATTCCGGACATCCGCGGGTTCACCCACGGGCTGCGCGCGCTCGTCGCGAACGACGGCTGGGTGTCGATCGAGGTGCAGCATCTGCTCACGCTGATCGAAAAGAACCAGTACGACACGATCTACCACGAGCACTTCCAGTACTACACCGTCGAATCCGCGCGGCAGGCGCTGGCGACCGGCGGCCTGACCCTGGTCGACGTCGAACTCCTGCCGACGCACGGCGGGTCGATCCGGCTCTGGGCACGCCCGGCTGAAGCGGCCGGGGAGCCGAGCGCCCGGATGACCGACGTGCTGGCCCGGGAGAAGGCGGCCGGGCTGCACGAACTGTCCGGCTACACCGAATTCGCCGACCGGGTCACCCGCGTCCGGCTCGAATTGCTCGAATTTCTTCTCGCCGCCCGGAAAGCCGGGAAAACGGTCGTCGGGTACGGCGCGCCCGGCAAGGGCAACACCCTGCTCAACCACTGCGGCATCCGGCCGGACCTGCTGGCCTACACGGTGGACCGCAATCCGTACAAGCACGGCCGGTTCACGCCGGGCACCCGGATCCCGGTCGTGGAGCCGGACCGGATCGCGGCCGACCGGCCGGACTACGTGCTCGTCCTGCCCTGGAACCTGCGGGACGAGCTGACCGAGCAGCTTTCCTACGTCGGCGCGTGGGGCGGCAAGCTCGTCTTCCCGATTCCGCGCCTGGAAATCGTCGAGGTGGCAGTGAAGTGAAGGTCGTTCTGTTCTGCGGCGGTTACGGAATGCGGATGCGCAGCAGCGAGGCGTCCGACGTGCCCAAGCCGATGGCGATGGTCGGTCCCCGGCCGCTGATCTGGCACGTGATGCGCTACTACGCGCATTTCGGGCACACCGAGTTCGTGCTGTGCCTCGGCTACGGCGCGCACCACATCAAGGACTTCTTCCTGCACTACGAGGAAACGACGTCCAACGATTTCGTGCTGCGCGGCGGGAAGCCGGAACTGCTGTCCACCGACATCGCCGACTGGACGATCTCCTTCGTGCAGACCGGCATCGAATCGCCGATCGGCGAGCGGCTCCGCCGGGTGCGCGACCATCTCGACGGCGACGAGATGTTCCTCGCCAACTACGCCGACGTCCTCACCGACGCGCCGCTGGACGCCATCGTCGAGCGATTCGCGAACACCGACGCGGGCGCGTCGATGCTCGTCGTGCCGCCGCAGTCGTCGTTCCACTGCGTCGAGATGGACGAGGGCGGCCTGATCGGCGCGATCACGCCGGTCAGCGAACTCCCGCTGTGGGAGAACGGCGGCTATTTCGTGCTGCGGCAGGAGATCTTCGACCACATCCCGGAGAACGGCGACCTGGTCGCCGACGGCTGCGGCGAGCTCGCCAAGCGCGGCCGGCTGCTCGCCTACCCCTATCGCGGGTTCTGGAAGCCGACCGACACGGTCAAGGAACGCTACGCACTCGACGCCGCTTACACGCACGGCGACCGGCCGTGGGCGTTGTGGGAACACGAAAAGGTGCACTCGTGATCCGCCTCGGCGCCGAGCTGAAGAGCATCGTCGTGCTCGGCGCGCATTGCGACGACATCGCCATCGGGGCAGGCGGCACGCTCCTCGAGATCTGCGGACAGCGTCCCGGGCTTCAGGTCGACGCGCTGGTGCTGTCCGGCGGCGGCACCGACCGCGAGACCGAGGAACGCGCCGCGCTGGCCGCGTTCTGCCCGGGCGCCGAGCTGAACGTCACGGTGCTCAAGCTGCCCGACGGCCGCCTCCCCTCGCATTGGGAGGAAGCCAAGAACGCGCTCGAAGACCTCCGCCGCCGCACCGATCCGGACGTCGTGTTCGCGCCGCGCACCATCGACGCGCACCAGGACCACCGCGGGCTCGCCCAGCTCGTGCCCACGGTGTTCCGCGGTCATCTGACGCTGGGCTACGAGATCGTCAAATGGGACGGGGACCTCGGACGGCTGCCCGCCTACGCGCCGCTGTCCGACGACGTGATGCAGCGCAAGATCGAACTGCTGCACGAGCATTACGGCTCCCAGCAGCACCGGCCGTGGTACGACCGCGAAGCCTTCCTTGGCCTCGCGCGGATCCGTGGAATCGAATGCCAAGAACGCTATGCCGAGGCGTTCGAGGCGAACAAACTCGTCATCGACCTAAGGGGCTGAAGGCATGCGCGTGCTGCTCACGGGGCACACGGGATATCTGGGCACGGTGATGGCGCCGGTGCTCGCCGCGGCGGGACACGAGGTCATCGGCCTCGACTCGGGCTTGTTCGCCGCTTGTGTGCTCGGCCCGGCCCCGCAGGACCCGGTCGGGCTGGCCGTCGACCTGCGGGACGTGAAAGCTCAGCACCTGCAGGGTTTCGACGCGGTGATCCACCTCGCCGCGCTGTCCAACGACCCGCTCGGCTCGCTCGCGCCCGAACTGACCTACGACATCAACCACCACGCGTCGGTCAAGCTCGCGCAGCTCGCGAAAGACGCCGGGGTCTCCCGGTTCCTCTACGCCTCGACCTGCTCTGTCTACGGCGCTTCCGGCGGCAGCGGCCTGGTCGACGAGGACGCGCCGCTGCGGCCGGTCACGCCGTACGCGGAGTCGAAGGTCCGGGTGGAGGACGAGGTTTCGAAACTGGCCGACGAAGGCTTCACGCCGGTGTACATGCGCAACGCCACCGCGTTCGGCTTCTCGCCGCGGCTGCGCGCCGACATCGTGCTGAACAACCTGGTCGGCCACGCTTACCTGTCCGGCGAGGTCCTCGTGCTCTCCGACGGGACGCCGTGGCGGCCGCTGGTGCACGCCGACGACATCGCCCACGCCTTCACCGCCGCCCTCGAAGCGCCGCGCGAAGCCGTGCACAACCAGGCGTTCAACATCGGCACCGAGCGCAACAACGTGACGGTCGCCGAGATCGCCGAAGAGGTCGTCGCGGTGGTGCCCGGTTCCAAGCTGCGGATCACCGGCGAGGCCGGGGCCGACCCGCGCTCCTACCGCGTCGATTTCTCCCGGTTCCGCGAGGCGGTCCCGTCCTTCGACTGCAAGTGGGGCGTGAAAGACGGGGCGCTGCAACTGTTCGACGCCTACCGCCGCAACAGCCTCACCCAGGAACAGTTCCAGCGCCGCTTCACCCGGCTGAACTGGTTGAGCGACCGGCAGGCCGCCGGCGCGGTCGACGCCACCCTGCGGCACGCCTGATGCGCACGGGGCCCGAGATGCACGCTCTGGTGGAACGGTTGTACCCGTTCTGCCGGAGCATCACCGGCGACGGCGTACGGCAGACCCTTGCCGTCATCGGCGAGCACCTCCCGCTCGACCGGTACGAGGTGCCCAGCGGCACCGAGGTGCTGGACTGGACCGTGCCCGCGGAGTGGAACATCCGCGACGCCTTCGTCGCGGATTCCTCCGGGCGGCGGGTGATCGACTTCCGGAAGTCGAACCTGCACGTGGTCGGCTACAGCGTCCCGGTCGACCGGGTGGTCAGCCTGACCGAACTGCGCACGCACCTGCACACGCTGCCGGAGCAGCCGTCGTTGATCCCGTACCGCACCAGTTACTACTCCCCCACCTGGGGGTTTTGCCTCGCCCAGGACGTGCTCGACACGCTGCCCGAAGGCGATTACCACGTCAAAATCGACTCGACGCTCGCCGACGGACACCTCACCTACGCCGAGCACGTCGTGCCGGGCGAGGTGTCCGACGAGGTGCTCGTCTCGTGCCACCTCTGCCATCCCTCGCTGGCCAACGACAACCTCGCCGGCATCGCGGTCGCCGTCGCGCTCGCGCAGGCGCTGGCCGAGGAGAAGCCGTACTACACCTACCGCTTCCTGTTCATGCCCGGCACGATCGGCGCGATCACCTGGCTGGCGCGCAATTCCGAACGCATCGAGCAGGTCAAGCACGGCGTCGTGCTGGCCTGCGCCGGCGATCGGGGCTCGCTGACCTACAAGCGCAGCCGGCGCGGGGACGCCGATATCGACCGCGTCTTCGCGCACATCCTCAAGGACAAACCGCACGAGATCCGCGATTTCTCCCCGTACGGCTACGACGAGCGCCAGTTCTGCTCCCCCGGCTTCAACCTCGGCGTCGGTTCGCTCACGCGCACGCCGTACGCGGGCTACCCGGAGTACCACACCTCGGCGGACAACCCGTCTTTCGTCGACCCGGACTCGATGGCCGACACCCTCGACACACTGCGGACAGCGTTTTCCGTGCTGGACCGCAACCGGCGCTACGTGAACCTCAGCCCGTACGGCGAACCGCAGCTCGGCAAGCGCGGACTGTACGACTCGCTCGGCGGGCGCAGCGACGCGAAACAAGCCCAGCTGGCCATGCTGTGGGTGCTCAGCCTCTCCGACGGCGACCACAGCCTCCTCGACATCGCCGAACGGGCGGACCTGCCGTTCGGTGCCGTAGCCGCGGCGGCCGATGCCCTCCAGGCCGCCGGACTGCTGAAGGAGTGAGGCCGTGCCGTCGATCCTGCGTTCGCGAGCCGTCCGCGCGATGGCGGGACGGCTCAGCTGGGGCCTTGGGGACCAGGCCGTTTCGAGCCTGACCAACTTCGTGGTCGGGCTCTACGTCGCGCGCTCGCTCGGCGCGACGGCGTTCGGCCTGTTCAGCATCGCGTGGGTGACGTACGGCGTCATTCTCAACATCTCGCGCGGCCTCGCCACCGACCCGCTGATGGTGCGCTTCTCCGGCGTCGCCAGGGCGAGCTGGCGGACCGCGGTGGGCCAGGCGGTCGGGACCGCTCTCGTAGTGGGTGTCGCTTCCGGGTTGGTGAGTGTCCTTTTCGGACTCGTGGTCGGCGGTTCGCTCGGGGCCGCGTTCGTCGCGCTCGGGGTGGTGCTGCCGTTCCTGCTGGTGCAGGACGCCTGGCGGTTCGGGTTCTTCGCACAGGGCACTGGGCACAAGGCGTTCCTCAACGACGGGATCCAAGCCGTCGCGTTGTTCCCGGCGCTGGTTTTGGCCGCGCGCTACGACACAGTGGTCGCGTTCCTGCTGGCCTGGGGCTGTTCAGCCGGGGTCGCCGCCGCGTTCGGCTGGGTCCAGACGAGCGTGCTGCCGCGGCTCGGCGGCGTGCGCGCGTGGCTGCGGGATCACCGCGACCTTGGCGTGCGGTACCTCGTGGAGAACGTCAGCAACAGCGGTTCGTCGCAGCTGCGGGCGTACGGGCTGGGCGCGATTTCCGGGCTGGCCGCGGTCGGCACGGTGCGCGGCGCGGAACAGCTGCTCGGGCCGTTTCTCGCGCTGCTCATGGGACTTTCCCTCGTCACTGTCGCCGAGGGGGCGCGGGTGCTCCGGCAGTCGCCGCATCGGTTGTGGCACTTCTGCGTGGTGCTCGGCGCCGCACAGGCGGCCGCTGCCTTGATCTGGGGACTCGGACTGTGGTTCTTCGTTCCCGAAGACGCCGGACGCTTCGTGCTCGGCTCGCTGTGGGACAGCTCGTCGCTGCTGGTCCCGGCGGTCACGATGGCGGTCGTCGGCGCGAGCTTCACCACCGGCGCGACGGCCGGGCTCCGCGCGCTCGGGATGGCGCGGCGGAGCTTGCGGTCCCAGCTGATCGCGTCCGCCTGCTACGTCGTGTTCGGCCTGATCGGGGCCGGGCTCGGCGGTGCGGCCGGCTCGGAGTGGGGCGTCGCGGCCGCCACGCTCACCGGTTCGGCCGTGTGGTGGTGGCAGCTGCGCAGCGCGCTGCGCGACCACTTCGCGGCGGTGCCGGAGTTTCCCGCCGCGTCAGGTTCATTCAGCCAAGCAGAACTCCATTCGGCTTCCGAGGAGATGAAACCGGCATGAGCACGGCGCCCCGGCTGACCATCGGTCTGCCCGTCTACAACGGAGAGGAATTCCTCAGCGAAGCACTCGACGCGCTGCTCGGGCAGACCTACGAGGACTTCGAACTGATCATCTCCGACAACGCGTCGCAGGACGGCACGGAAGAGATCGCCCGGAAGTACGCGCAGGAGGACTCGCGGATCCGGTACCTGCGCCAGCAGCGCAACATCGGCGCGACCCCGAACCACAACATCCTGCTCGACCAGGCGCGCGGCGAGCTGTTCAAGTGGGCGTCGCACGACGATCTCTACGGCCGGGACCTGCTGGCGAAGTGCGTCGAAGCGCTCGACGCGCGGCCGGAGATGATCCTCGCGCACTCGCACCAGGCGATCATCGACGAGAACGGCGCGGTGACGGTGCCGCTGGATTACCGGCACAAGACGGATGCGCCGCGACCGTCGGTGCGGTTCAAGAGCCTGCTGTTCGAGCCGGGCGGCGACGATTTCTACGGCGTAATGCGCACGGCGGTGCTGCGTCGCGTCACCCCAATGGACAGCTACCACCACGCGGATCGCACCTACGTGGCGGAGCTGGCGCTGCACGGGCCGTTCTATCAAGTGCCTGAGCTGCTGTATTTCCGGCGCGACCACCCGGACCGGGCCGAGCGCGCGAACCCGAGCAAGCGCTCCCGGTGCGCGAACCTCGATCCGAAGCGCGGCAACGCGATCTTGAACCCGACCGCTCGGCTGCTCGCCGAGTACGTCTGGGGTTTCGTGCACGGGATCCGCTCCGCGCCGCTGTCGTCCGGCGAACGCCGCGCCTGCTACCTCGCGCTGGTGGAATGGTTCGCCAGCCGGGCCCGGCCCGGCGGAGGCGGGGAACGCGTCGAGGACCGGGCTCCGGTGCACGCGGCCGAGCTCAACCTCACTGTCGACCGCGTGGTCGCCGGGCGCGAACGGCGGGTGCCGTGACCGTTCGGGTCGGGGTCTTCGGACTTCTCGGTTCAGGCAACCTCGGCAACGACGGCTCGCTGGAGGCGGTACTCGGCTTCCTGCGGGCTGAACATCCGTACGCGAAGGTGTCCGCGTTCTGTGGTGGGGCGGACACCATTCGCGCGCGGTACGGGATCCCCGCGGTGCGGCTGAACTGGTACAGCGGCGAGTACCGGCACGCGTCCGGGCTGCGGTCGATCGCGACCAAGGCCCTCGGGAAGGTCGTCGACGTCTTCCGCACGGCCTGGTGGGTGCGGCGGCAGAACGTGGTGATCGTTCCCGGGATGGGCGTGCTGGAGGCGACGCTTCCGTTGCGGCCGTGGGGATTCCCGTACGCGCTGTTCCTGCTTTCGCTGTGCGGACGGCTGGGTCGCACGAAGGTCGCGCTGGTGAGTGTCGGAGCTGATCGGATCCGGGTGCCAGCGACGCGGTTTCTGGTGCGGTATGCGTCCCAGCTCGCGGCCTATCGGTCCTTCCGCGATGAACTCTCGCGTTCGGCGATGGCGGACATGGGCGTGCGGGTCACGAATGACCGCGTTTATCCCGATCTTGCTTTCGCCTTGCCGACTCCGGCCGCGATCGAGAATCCGCGGGCGGTGGGCATCGGCGTGATGGCGTATTACGGCAGCAACGACGATCGTGCGCGCGGCGACGAGATTTACCGGGCGTACGTGGACGCGATGACCGAATTCGTGCGGTATCTGGTCCGCCAGGAGCGTCCGGTCCGGCTCTTCATCGGGGATCGGATGGACCTCGAAGTGGTGGATGAGATCGTCGAAACGGTCGACTCGCCGCTGCTCTCCGCGGCCGTTCCCGGCACCCTCGACGAGCTGATGCGCTCGATGGCCGAAGTGGGCACAGTCGTAGCCACGCGGTACCACAATGTGTTGTGCGCCTTGAAGGTTGGGAGGCCGACGGTCGCGATCGGATACGCGAAGAAGAACGACGTGCTGATGGCCGAAATGGGGCTCGGCGAGTTTTGCCAGGAGGCCCGCGCGGTCGACGTGCCGCGGCTGATCAAACAGTTCGAGGAATTGCAGCGGCGAGCGCCGGAGCTCAAGGCGGAACTCGCCGCCCGCAACGAGGAATGCACCCAGCAGTTGAAGGACCAGTTCACCCTGTTGTCGAGGTCGCTCATTCCCGTGGAGGTGTCGTGAAAGCCGTTCCCGTGCCGTCGATTTCCGGCGTGTGGCTGTTCCGGCCGACGCCGCACCGAGACGATCGCGGCTTCTTCTCGCGGACCTTCGACGCCGAGGTCGCCCGGTCGGCCGGCATCGATCCGGACGGATTCGCGCAGGACAGCGTGTCCCGCTCGGTCCGCGGCGTGGTGCGCGGGATGCACCTGCGGTCCGGGGCCGGCGAGGCGAAACTGGTGCGCTGCTCGTTCGGCGAGGTGTTCGACGTCGTGGTCGACCTGCGCCGGGACTCGCCGACTTTTCTTTCCAGGGAAACGTTTCACCTCTCCGGCGACACCCAGGAGAGCATCTACATCCCGGCCGGATGCGCACACGGTTTCCAGGCGCTCAGCGACGTCGCCGACGTGTCGTACCGGATCGACCGCGCGCACGACCCGTCCGAGGACGTCGCCATCGCGCACGACGACCCGGAGCTCGCCATCCCGTGGCCGCTGCCCGCGGCTTTGCTGTCCGAACGCGACGCGTCGGCCCCTTCACTGGCCGATGCCTTGAGGTGACCCGTCATGGACCTGCCACTCTCCCGAATCGCGAACGAACGCCTGCATCGCGCTATCCCCGGCGGTGCGCACACCTACGCCAAAGGCGAGGACCAATACCCCGAACATCTCGCACCAGTCATTTCGCACGGCCGCGGCGCGTACGTCTGGGACGTCGACGGCAACCGCTACCTCGAGTACGGCTCCGGCCTGCGCGCGGTCAGCCTCGGTCACGCGCATCCACGCGTGACCGCCGCCGTGCGCGACGTGCTGGAACGGGGCAACAACTTCGTCCGACCGTCCATTGTGGAGCTTGAAGCGGCGGAGCAGTTCCTGGCGACGGTGCCGACCGCGGACATGGTGAAGTTCGCGAAGAACGGCTCCGACGCGACGACCGCCGCCGTCCGGCTCGCCCGCGCCGCTACGGGACGGCCGCTGGTCGCCCAATGCGCCGACCACGCGTTCTTCTCCACCGACGACTGGTTCATCGGCACGACCCCGATGTCGGCCGGGATTCCCGCCGCGACCATGGCGATGACCGTGCCCTTCCCGTACGGCGACCTCCCGGCGACCGAGCAAATGCTGCGCCAGTTCGGCGGGCAGGTGGCGTGCCTGATCCTGGAGCCGACCAAGGGCGTGGCTCCGCCGGACGGCTATCTCGCCGGACTGCTCGACCTCGCGCATCAGCACGGCGCGCTGGTGATCTTCGACGAGATGATCACCGGATTCCGGTACTCCGAGCACGGCGCGCAGGGCTTGTACGGCGTGACGCCGGATCTCTCGACGTTCGGCAAAGCGCTCGGCAACGGCTTCGCGGTCTCCGCGCTGGCCGGTCGACGGGATCTGATGGAACTGGGCGGCCTGCGCGATTCGCGGGACCGGGTGTTCCTGCTGTCGACGACCCACGGCGCGGAGACCCCGTCGCTGGCCGCGGCAATGGCGGTGATGGACGCCTACGCGGCGGAGGACGTGACTGCTCGGCTGCATGCGCTCGGTGCCCGGCTGGCTGCTGGTGTGACCGAGGTGGCGGCCGCGCACGGGGTCGGCGAGCAAGTGCTGGTGCGGGGGCGGTACAGCAATTTGGTGTTCGCGACCCTCGACGGGGATGGTCAGCCGTCGCAGGAGTACCGGACGCTGTTCCTGCGGTGCCTGCTGGAGAACGGGATTCTTGGGCCGTCCTTTGTGGTCAGTGCGGCGATGACGGAAGAGGACATCGACCGGACTGTGGAGGCGGTCGCTTCGGCGTGCGTGGTGTACCGGAAGGCGCTTGAGGCTGGAGATCCGTCGCCGTGGCTGGGCGGGCGGCCGGTGAAGCCGGTGTTTCGCCGGAAGGCTTAGCGGTCGGCGATCCGGTCGATCCAGTACCCCGTGACCGGCACGATCGCCAGCGCGGCCGCGAAGCCGCCGATCGTGTCGGTCGGGTAGTGCGCGCCTAGCCCGACCTCGGCCCAGGCCATCAGGAAGCCAGCCACCAACGCGAGACCCAGCAGCCACGCCACCGCAGCGAACCGGCTTAACCGGCCGGCCAGGACGTAAGCGCCGGTCAGTGCCAAGGCGGTCGCGAAGGCGGTGTGGCCGCTGGGGAACGACAGGTAACTGCCGTGAATAGTCCGGCCGGTCAGCGGTTTCAGCACCGAGGTCACCCCGACCGTGAGGCTGCAGCCGACCACGGCCAGTACCGCCGTTCGCGGGCGGTGGGTCAGCAGGCAGCCGCCGATGACCAGGAGCAGGATCAGCACCGCGCCCAAGGGTTCGCCGCAGAAGTCGATCGCGGTCGCGAAGTACCACCATGGGTCGGGAATGAGGTCCGGGCCGGGCAGGAGCGGGGCGTCGAACGCGCTCGGCACCGAGTGTCCGGCGAAGCGGACGCCCAGCGCGATCAGCGCCACGAGCCCGAGCACGGCCAGGACCAGCGACGGCGTGCGCAGAACGATCGGAAGCGCCAGGGGCGAGGTCTTCAGTCGGTCGCGCACACCGTCCTTCATACCGCTGAAATCGCTTCCTCGTAGCCGTCGAGCAGCCGTTTCAGCCCGACTTCCGGAGTGAAGTCCGCGTCGTACCGCTGCCGCGCGGCCTCGCCCATCTTCTGGTTCAGCTCGGCGTCGGCCACCTCGCACAAAGCTGAGGCCAGCGCCGCCGCGTCGCCGGGAGTGTGCAGCAAGCCGGTGACGCCGTCGGTGACCAGCTCCTCGAACGCACCGTGCGCGGGCGCGACCGTCGGCACCCCGGCGGCCATCGCCTCCACCACCACGAGACCGAATGCCTCAAGCCACGTGGACGGCACCACGACCGCCGCCGCGCGGGCGATCAGTTCCTGGCACGAAGCCCGGTCCTGGAGCCCGACGTACGACACGTTGTCCCGACCGGCAGCCCAAGCCGCGACGTCGTCGGACAGCGGCCCGGTCCCGGCGATCAGCAACGGCAGCTTCCCGGAGTACTGCTCCCACGCCGCTTTGAGCAGCGGGATGCCTTTCTCCTCGGTGAGCCGTCCCAGGAACAGGAGGTGCTCGCCTTCGCCGACGCGACGCCGTCCCTCGTCCGGGACGAAGTTGTGCTTCACGGTCATCCGCGCGGCTGGCATCCCCGCGTCCACGAGCAAGCGGCGCTGGGCGTCGGAAATGCAGAAGAACCGCGTCACGCCGGTCCGCCAGCGGTCACGGTTGACCAGCAGATTCACCGCTATCGGCACAGTCGCGGCGGCCGAATCGCGGTAGCAGCCGTGCCGGACCGCGGGGACGGGCAGGCCGCCGACGCAATCGGTGCAGATCCGGCCGTCGCGGTAGAGCGTGCCGGGCGGGCAGACGAGGCCGTAGTTGTGCAGCGTCGCGACCACCGGCACGCGCGCGTCGGCGCACGCGGCCAGCACCGACGGGGACAGCAGCGGGAAGGTGTTGTGGACGTGCACGACGTCCGGCCGCTCGACCTCCAGGCGTGCCCGCAGCTCTGTCCGCGACGCTCGGTTCCACGGCACTTGCAGCGGCACCAACGCCTTGCGTGCCAACGGCATCGAGGCGATGTCGTCACTGTGCCGCTCGAACCGCTGGACATCGATCCCGGCCGAGGACAGCAGTGCGACCTCGGCGTCGACCACGTTGTTCTCGCCGCTCGGCTGCTCGGACCGATAGCGGTTGTGCACCACCAGAACCTTCACGCCAGCCTCTCCCTCGCTGGAGCCTCGCCCGCGGCCAGCAACGACGCCGCCACCGCCAGATGCAGCAGATACGGCGACGCGTCGCCGAGCCCGGCCTCGGTGTAGGACGCGGAAATCACGTAAGCGATCAGGAAAATCGCGGACGCCCTCGCCACCGACGGCGGCCGCAGCACCGCGATCGCGACCAGCACCAGCAGCATCGCGGCGACGATCCCGATCCCGACGAAGCCCTGCTCGTGGTAGATCGCGAGCCAGCTGTTGTCGATCGGCAGGCCGTCGTAGGACTTGTCGGTGAGGCCGACGCCGAAGATGTACTCGAATCCGGTCCGCGGCGCGGACAGCAGCGCGTCCCACACCTTCGCGCGGCCGGTCAGGCTGGAGAAATCGTCGGTGCTCTGCCCGCGCAGGAACCACGCCTGCAGCAGGCCGCCCAGCACCACCGCGGCGAAGCCGGCCACGAGCACGATCCCGGCGAACACCTTCCGCGCCCGCGCGCTGACCAGCCCCAGCGACAGCAGCGCGACGATCAGCCCGGCGACGAGCCCGAGCGTCGCGGTGCGGGTGTGCGTGAGCAGCAGCAGCCCGAGCGACGGCACGACGACGATCAACGCGCTCTTGGCGTCCGTCTTCTTGCCGAGCCACATCAGCACCGCGAGCCCGGCGATGACCGCCGCGTACTGCCCGACCTGCGGCGGCGTCAGCGGCCACACCGCCCCGGAAAGCCGGCCGCCGTAGATGTCCGGCATCGCCTTGCCCGGCGCGATCGCCAGGCCGAGCACGACCGAGGCCAGCACCGCGCCGAACATCCGGATGTGCGCCCGCACGAACGCGAACGACCCGTCCCACCAGCCGCTGAGCAGCCAGAGCGTCGCGACGAACACCGAGAACCGGAAGCACCGGAACAGCGAGCCGTACCCGGATTCCAGGTGCACGCTGGCCACGATGCTCGTGAGCAGCAAGAAGGTCAGGAGCAGCAGATACGCGCTCGGCCGGATCCGGATCCGCAGGTTCAGCACCAGCGCGAGCAGGAACGCGGTCATCAGCGCGCCCATGGTGACCAGCTGGATCACCGTGCGCGGCAACGGGATCACCGTCTGCGCGCCGGTCGAGCCGAGCGTGTTGAGGACGAGCAACGCCCAGGCCGCGCCGACCGCTTTCGGCGCCGATTTCGTTACGGCGGGCAGCGTGGCGGTCAATTCGGCCATGTCAGCCCCCGTTCGGCTTGTAGCTCGAATTCGCGTCCTGGTGGTACGGCGCGCTCTGCCATTCGCCGATGCCGACGATGTTGCTCATTTCCTTGGCGACGAACGTCCACGGACCGGCGTACGCGTTGTCGTGCCAGGAATTGTCCTGCTGGAACGTGATCGCCTGCTGGATCACCGCGCCCTGGTACGGCGACCAGTTCGGATAGCTGCCGAAATTGGACAGCACGCCCATCCGGCCGCACACCTCCTCGCAGCCGAGCGCCTTCGAGTTGAGGGTGAACTGGTTGTGCTGCACCACGACCCGCTGGGTCTTCCATCGGCAGTCGCTGTACAGCGGTTTCTTCGCGATCGCCGGCGCGGAACAGGTCGCGACGTTCGGCACGAGCTTCGTGCACGAGCCGCTGGAGGTGTTGGCCGGGCTGTTGCAGAACCGGTCGGCGTTCTCCCACAGGATGATGCCGTTCCAGTTGTCCTGCAGCACGTTTCCGGAGATTTCGAGATTGCTCGTGCGGGCCTTCAGCCGCGGTTCGCCGCCGGACTCGGAAACGTAGATCGTGGCGGCCGGGAACGGGTCGCCGCGGTCGGCATGCGCACGGCCGTCGAGCAGGTTGTTGCGGCGGATCGTGTTGTTGCGGATGATCGCGTTGTAGCTGGTTTCGTAAATGATCGCGGCACTGTCGTTGTTCTCGATCAGGTTGCCCTCGATCAGGAAATCGTTGTTGTTCGTGTCGGCCCACAACCCGGTGCCGCGGTTGTCGTGCACCCAGTTGCCGACGACGTCCGCGCCGTCCACCGCCCAGAACTTCATGCCGCCGGTGCAGCCGCACTCCGGGACCTTGGACTCCCAGTTCCCGGTGTTGTTGCCGGTGATCTCGGTTCCGCGCAGCACCAGCCCGGTCACCACGGCGTTGCCGGAGTAGGCGTTCAGGCCGTACTGGCCGTTGCGCCGCAGGCAGCTGTCGAGGATCTGCTGCTTGGGCCCGGCCATCAGCCCGGCCCCGTCGTTGTCCTGCACGGTCAGGTGCTGGATGACCCAGCCCGGGCCCGAATCGTGGTTGACCACGCCCTCGTCGCGCGGCGCGGTGAAGCCCTGCACGGTGAACGATTCGAGCCGGACGTCCTTGGCCGGGCCGGCGAAGGCGTACCGGTTCTTCTTGCGCCCGTCGAACACCGCGCCGGGAGCGCCGAGGTAGACGTCGCCGTCCTTGGGCTGCACCTGGGCGTACTCGTCGTCGGTGAGCCGGTGCGTGCCGGGCGCGAGCCAGAACGTGGTGCCCGCCGGGGAGTTCTTCGTCTTGGCCGACAAGTCGTCCACCACAGCCGGATCCACCTGGACGGCCCCGGCCGGCGCGGTCGCCGGGCCGGGCGGCACGTGATCGCAGACCGCGGCGACCGGGCCCTGCGGCGTAGTCGATCCGGTGACCGGAGCTGGCGCGGCTCCGGACGAGCTGCACGAAGCCAGGGCGAGCGGGAGCAACGCTCCCAGCAGCGGCACCAAAATCCTTCGCACGGTGGATCCTCTCGACATCAGGGCAGGCGGAGCACGGTGGTCAGCGGCCCGGTGACGGGACCGGAGCCGACGAGCGTCGTGGCGGGTTCGCGGCGGCCGAAGCCGGGCGAATACCAGCCCAGCGGCGGATTCGTCTCGCCTCGGTGCGCGGTCCAGGCGAGTTGCGGCGGCAGTTCCAGCGTCGCGGTGCGGCCGGGCCAGGTGAGCTGCGCGGTGTTTCCGTCCAGCTCGGCCGACAGCAGCGGCCCGAGGTGGAAGGCGAGTTTGGCGGGTCCGCCGCCGGTTACCTCGTCGACCACGGTCAGCGTCCGGCCGGACAGCTCGACGGTGCGGCGGTGCAGCGCCGGGGCGTAACCGTCGTGTTCGGCCTGCCATTGGGTGGGCGTCGCGGCGAGGGTGCGCGAGTTGGCGTGCCGCGTCCACAGGAACGGGCCGCCGGAAGTCGACTGGTCGACCCCGCCGAACTGCAGCGTGTTGTGGCCGAGCGTGGAGCGGAAGTACGCCCGCCACTCGGGTTCGCCGTGGTAGCAGTACGTTCCCGGGTCGGCGAGGATGTCAACGCCGTCGTGCCGGACCTCAATGGACAACGCGTCGGCGTGCGCGTGCGCGGCGATGGCGAGGAAGCCGTGTGGACCGCTGTCGCAGCGACACCAGATCTCCGGGCCGTTGTCGCTGCGCAGAATGGTCATGCCCGCGTCGGAGAAGACCGGGCGCTCGCGGGAGTTGTCCAGCTGCGGAACTCGGGAGCGCAGCGCTGCGAACAACGCCGTGCGCACGTCGTCGTCGGGCAGCTTCGGCCACCACTCCGCGCGGCCGAACAGCGCGTCGCCGGTGGCGAGCAGCGAATGCCAGCGGTCCGTCTCCGGTCCGTCCACGATCAGGCCGAAGCCGTCGTCGGCGTCGCCTTGGCGCGGCGGGCGTCCGGCACAGTCCACAATGGCCGCGAGGGCGTCGCACATCGCTCGCAGTTCCAGCCAGGTCGAGCGCGGCAGTCGCGGTCCGGCCTCCAGCGCGGCGGCGAGGCCCAGCTCCAGCACGAGACCGTGGTACTCCGTGGCCAGCTCGCGGTTCAAGCCGGAGGTGAAGGTGTTGGCCCGTAAATGCGAGTCCAGCGAGCGAATCGCGTCGGATCGCCAGCCGGCGGACTCCGGGTACCAGTCGAACGCGCACGACGCCGCCAGCTGCCCGGCAGCCTCGGCGAGGACGTGGTTGTTGGCCGAAGTGCCCCGGCTCGGGAACGCCGCCAGCCACCGCTGGTGGTGCCAGATCTGCCGCAACGCCTCGGGGTTGTCCTCGAACAGCCCGGGCGCGCCGGACCAGCCGTCCAGCAGCCGGCGCACCCACACCCACGACAGCAGCCGGATCCCCAGCTCGATCCCGCTCAGCCAGTGCACGCCGCGCATCGGCGGATTGGCCGCCCACCACGACTTCAGGTGATCAGCCACGCGGTGCGCGTAACGATCGTCGCCGGTCACCTGGTACGCCGCGGCCAGCACGGTCAGGTGCTGATGCCGCGAGGGTTCCCAGATCTGCTTGATGTCGCCGATCGCGTTCTCGTCGCGGTACGGGATCTCGAAGGAATACCGGTCCCCCGGCGCGCGACGGCGGGTCTTCGGATCGAACGCCCAATCCGGCGCGACGAGGTCGTCCCGTGCGACGCCGAAATACTCGGCGTGCCCGTCCATCAGCCGATCCGCTGCCGCGACCAGCCTTTCCCGGCCGGTCGCGGGCACCTCCGGCTCGGCGGGCCAGGCCGGGAACGTCCGGGTCGCCGCCCAGGTCGGCTGCCGCTGGGATTCGCCGCGCCAGCGCTGCTTGCGCACGACGTCGCCGACCCGGCCGACGATCTCCGCCGGCCCCATCGCGGACAGCCGGCGCAGGTACCAGGACGGGTCCATCACCGCTCCAACCGCACCGGCGCGCCGGTCTCCAGGCTCCGGTGCACGGCCAGCGTCGCCAGCGTCGTGGACACGAGCGAGTCGAGGCTGATCGGCATCGCGACGCCGGTCTTCAGCGCGGTGATGAACGTGTCCAGTTCGGCCTGCTGGCCCTTGTCGCGGGCCTTCGGCAGCCGCGAACTGGTCCAGCGCTTGCGCCCGAACACCGAGGCGCGGACGAAATCGTCGAATTTCAGCACTTTCCCGTCGGCGAGCACCTCAAGCGTTTCCTTGGGGAACGCGGTGCTGCCGCTGGTGATGTAGCTGATCGACGCCGTCGAGCCGTCGGCGTAGCGCAGCAGCACCTGCAGGTCGTGGTTTCCGGGGGTGCCGGTGGCGTACACCGAAACCGGGTCGCTGCCGAGGAACCAGCTGACCGTGTCGATGAAGTGCCCGCCCTCGCCGACAAACCGGCTGCCCTCGGAATCGGCCTGGTTGTACCAGCTGTTCGCGTCGAGGCGGCCCGCGTTGACCAGGTACCGCACCGAAGCCGGGCCGACCCGCGGGCCGAACTGGTTCTTGGCCTCGACCAGCAGCGGCGCGAACCGCCGGTTGAACCCGACCTGCAGCCGGTCGTTGCCCGATTCCGCGACCGCGTCCACGATGCCGCGCAGTTCCTTCTCCGACAACGCGAGCGGCTTCTCCACGAAGACCGCCTTACCCGCCAGGAGCGCCCGCCGCGTCAGCTCAGCGTGCGAACTGTGCCTGGTCACCACGAAGACCGTGCTGACCTGGTCGTCCTCCAGCAACGCGTCGACGTCGGTGCTCGCGGAGACGAAACCGAACTTGCGCTTCGCGTTGGTCCCGGAGAGCGCGGAGGTGGTGACGACGTCGGTGAGCAGCACGCGTTCGTCCCCGGCCAGGTGCGGCAGGATCATCGACGACGCGTAGTTGCCCGCACCGATGAACCCGATCCGCAAGTCCCGCAACGGGTCCGGCCGCTTGTCGACGGCCGGGGCCGCCGGAACCGTGGACACCACGCTTTCGTCCTCGGCAGGCGGCGCGTCCGGGTAGCGGAACAGCACCGCGACCGCCTTCAGCTCGCCCTCGTTGAGCGCCCGGTAGGTCTCGACCGCTTTCGCGAAGTCCGCGGTGTGGCTGATCAGCGGCGACACGTCGAGTTTGCCCCGCGCGGCCAGGTCGAGGAAGCACTCGAGGTTGCGCCGTTCCGTCCAGCGCACATAGCCGATCGGGTAGTCCCGGCCCTCCAGCTCGTAGGACGGGTCGTAACGGCCGGGCCCGTAGGAGCGGGAGAACCGGACGTCGAGTTCCTTTTCGTAGTAAGCGTTCCACGGCAGGTTCAGCGAGATCTTGCCGATGTCCACCACCCGGCCGCGGTCGCGCGCGAGCCGCGCGGCCAGCTCCACCGGATCGTTCGACGCCCCGCCCGCGGCGAGATACACCTGGTCGACGCCGTGTCCGCCGGACAGCTCGGCCACCGCCTGGTCGATCTCGCCGGACGCCGGATGCCCGCAGGCCAGCGCGCCCAGCTCCCGCGCTAGTTCGCAGCGCTGCGCGTCCGGGTCCACGCCGACGACGCGCGCGCCGGTCGCCACCAGCAACTGCACCACCAGCTGCCCGATCAGGCCGAGCCCGATCACCAGCGCGAGGTCGCCGAGCTGCGGTTCGCCGCGCCGGACGCCCTGCATCGCGATCGCGCCGACCGTCGCGAACGCCGCCTGCCGCGGCGAAAGCCCGGCCGGCACCTTCGCGTACAGATTCTTCGGCACCCAGTTCAGCTCGCTGTGCAGCGCGTGCTCGTTCCCGGCGCACGCCACGAGGTCGCCGACCACGACGTCGTCGATGCCCTCGCCGACCTGCTCGACCACGCCGCACAGCGAATAGCCCAGCGGCGTATAGGAATCGAGCTTCCCGGACACCTTCCGATACGTCGCGGCGAGGCCGTTCGTCGCGACGCTCTGCATGACCTTCGCGACCTGGTCCGGCCGCGACCGGGCCTTGCCCAGCAACGACATTCCCGCCTCGGACACCTTCATCATCTCGGTGCCGGTCGAGATCAGCGAGTACTGGCTGCGGACCAGCACGCCGCCCGGTTTGCACGCCGGCACCGGGACGTCGAGCAGGGCCAGCTCGCCGCTCTTGTAGTTCTGCACTACCTGTTTCACTGGACTCCTAGCCGCTCGCCGCGGAGGGCCCCGCGGTACCAGTACTCGAGGGTCAGCACGTGCCAAAGATGTTTCGCGCGGTCCTCGCGCCCGGCGGCGTCCTCGGCCACCAGCTTGCGCAAGGCGTCGCGCTGCAGGAAACCGGACTCGACCAGGACGCCGTCCTCGATGACCTCGCGCACCAGCGGCGCGAGATCCCGGCTCATCCACGCCCGCAGCGGAGCGCTGAACAGGCCCTTCGGCCGGTACACGATTTCGTCGGGCAGGATCGCGGTGGCTGCCTTCTTCAACGCCACCTTGCCTTGGCGTCCGGCGATCTTCTCCCGGCCCGGCACTCGGAACGCGGCCCGGACCACTTCAATGTCCACAAAGGGCGTTCGCACCTCGGTGGACACGGCCATGGTGGACCGGTCGGTGTAGGTGAGATTCAAGCCCGGCAGGAACATTCGCGCGTCGGCGAGGCACATCCGGTTGACCTGGTCGGTCAGCTTCGTGTCGTAGTAGATGTCCGCGTGTTCGGTGAGTACATCGTCCACTTCGGACTGAAGATCCGGCGAGACCAGGTCGAGCAGCTCGGCCCGGTCGTACATGGTGTAGCTGCGCCGGAACGCCGTTTCCTCCGGAAGGTCCGCAAAGGACAGAAACCGCTTCGCGAACCGCACCGACCGGTAACCGCGCGTGGACGACGCGACCGGCAGCCGGTCGACCGCCGCCCCGATCGCCCGGCGGGCCACGCCCGGCACCCGCCGATACCGCAACGCGAGCAGGTTCGCCAAATGCTTCCGGTACCCGGCGAACAGCTCGTCCGCGCCCATCCCGGACAGCAGCACCTTCACGCCGGCCTCGCGGGCGGCCGAGCAGATCAGGTACGAGTTGATCGCCGCCGGGTCGCCGATCGGCTCGTCCAGGTGGTGGGTCATCCGCGGCAGCAGATCCTGGACGTCCGGCGCGATCTCGATCTCGTGCAGGTCCACGCCGAACTGGCGGGCGACGATCCGGGCGTAGCGCAGGTCGTCCGGCATTGCCTCGAATTTCGCGTCCTCCGGACGGAAACCGATCGTGTAAGCCGAAATCCCCGGCTGCTCGCGCGCGGCCAGCGCGGTGAGGTAGCTGGAGTCGAGGCCGCCGGAGAGGAAGGTCGCCACCGGGACGTCGGACAGCAGGTGCTTGCGGGTGGAATCCTCGACGACCGCGTGCAGGTCGACCTCGCCGCGATACTCCGCGCCTTCCTCGGCGACTTCGCGCAGCGACCAGTAAGCGCCGGTGTCCGTGCTGCCGTCCGGCCGGAACCGCAGCCAAGTGCCCGGCGACAGTTTCTCCGCCTCGCGGTAAGCGCACCGGCTGTCCGGGACCCAGTAGTAGAGCAGCGACGCGATCATCGCGGCCTGGTCCACGTTCAAGGTGTCGCCGAGTTCGCGAGCCAGCGCCTTCAGCTCCGACGCGAACACGACCCCGCCGCCGCGACGCACGAAGAACAGCGGCTTGATGCCCAACTGGTCCCGCACGAGCACCAGCTCACCGGTGCGTTCGTCGTACACCGCGAAGGCGAACATCCCGCGCAGCCGCGGCAGGCAGTCCGTTCCCCACTCCCGCCAGGCCCGCAGCAGCACCTCGGTGTCGGAGGTGCCGCGGAAGCGGACCCCGGCGGCTTCGAGTTCGGCCCGCAGCTCCGGCGCGTTGTACAGCTCGCCGTTGTAGGTCAGGGCAAGGCCCTCGGCCGTCATCGGCTGCGCGCCGGTTTCCGACAGGTCCACGATGGACAGCCGACGATGTCCTAAGTGGACTTCCCGGTGGTCGTAGCGGCCGTCGCCGTCCGGCCCCCGGTGCGCGAGGCACTGGGTGAGCCGGTCGGTGAGCGGGCCGCCGTCCGGCCAGCTGTACGCGCCCGCGATGCCGCACATGCGCTTGGTCCCCCTAGCTTTCCTGTACGGGTTTGAGCCGCCTCGTCGGTGCGTCCGGATCCACCGGCGAGGGCGGACGAGTCCGGTCGAGCGGACGGCGCCTGCGCTCGGTGTCGCGTTTCCCCGGCCATTCGATCGGCTTGGTTTCCTCGCGCAGTTCCAGCTCGACCGCGTCTTCCTGTTTCTTCGCGACCACGGCCGCCCGCCCGCGCAACGCCGTGTGCAGCCCGTCCCAGAGCGTGCCGTCGGTGCGGTCCTTCGGATCCGGATCGACCAGCACCACGCCCAGAATCGGGACGCCGCAGTCGGCGAGCTGCCGCGCGACGGTGTGCAGCCACTGCGTGTTCGCGAACCCGGCGCGCACCACCAGCACCGCCTCCGCGCCGAGCGCCGACAGATCGGTCCACGCCGTGCCCGGAGCGGCCGTGCCGACCCCGACCCGCCGCACCGCGCGCGCCACCGCCGGGTCGCCAGCCTCGACGACCTGGACGTTTCCTTCCACCGGCAGCCGCGACACTTCCTTGCCCGGCAGGTCGTCCACGAGCACCACCGGGCCGTCCTCGGCCAGCGAACGACCGAGTTCCACCGCCAGCTCCGCCGCGGTCGAGGCCGCACCGATTTCCAGCAGCGACAGCGAAGCCCGGTCCTCCCGCGCCGCCCGCGCGAGCGTGAGCGCGACCCGGCTGGATTCAGTAACCGCCTTCGAGCGCCGCCACAGCTTCGCCGGGCCGATCGGCTTCACGCCCACCTGCGCGATGACCGACGCCCCGAGGTGCTGCGAAATTTCGCGACGCAAGACCGGCCGGTCCCGGACCAACGCGGACACCGCGGCGAAAGCGAGCCCGAGCGCGAGACCCAAGGCCAGCCCGACGCCGCCGTCCGTGCCATAGGTCTTCAGCTTCGACACCGGCTGGACCGCCGGCGCGTCCACGATCTGCGTCCCGGCGATGACTTCCGGCGACCCGATCCCGGCCTGCTGCGCCTGGTTCTGCAAATCGGCGATCTTCGACACCAGGTTCGCGCGCTGCGTGTACAGCTGCTCCAGCGCGCCAGCGTTGGAATTGCGCCCCTTCGCGACCTCAGCCGCGGCCTGGTTGTCGATGTCCGCCAACTGCGCCTGCGACTGATCCCGCTGCTGCAGCAAAGCCTTCGAGCGACCGGTCGCCGCGGCTTGGGTACGCGCCGTGTGGTCGGCGATGAACGCGTCCGCGAGCGCCTTCGCCTTCGCGACCGCCTCGTCCTTCGTCTTCCCCTTGACCGTCACCTGCATGACGTTGTTGGTAAGGCCGAGCCCGGCGTAGTCCTTCAGGAAATCCGACGGCGATTCGGTGTTGTTGATCCGTTTCAGCGCGGCGGCCGCCATGTTCGCCGTCGAAAGCACGGCGACGTCGGTGCGCATCAGCGTGCCGCTGTCGGTCGGCGAATCGTCCGGGTGGATCACCATGATCTTCGTGACCGCGGTAGGCGGCGCGGGCAGCAGGATCGCCACCGCACAGCCGAGAATCAGCCCGGCCAGCGCGGTCGTCAGCCAGAACCGCCGCTTGCGCCGCAGCGCGACCACCAGCCGCTGAAGATCCACCAGCGGCTGGGCCTGCCCGGCGCTCATCGCGCACCAGCCAGTTCATCGGTCCGGGGTTTGGCGACCGGCTTCTGCTTCGGTCCGCCGGCGACGTGCACTTCCCGCGCCAGCACGGCGCCGAGAATTTCGTGCCCCGAGTCCGCGCAAGCCTCCGCGATCGAAACCAGTTCCCACGCGTTGCGCGAGCCGAGCGAGATCACCACGAGCACCCCTGCCGTTCCGTCCGGCACGATCGGCTGCGCCCCGGGTACCACCTCGATTTCGGTCACCGTGACCTCGACGCGGATGCGGTCGCCGCGAGCCGTGCCGGCGAACTGCTCCGCGACGTTCCGTGCCGAGGCGTCCCCGCTCGGAACCAGAATGAGCAGCCGCAACACTCCGTCGCGATCCGCACCCAGCCGCGCGAGCACGCGGCGGTACCGCACCTCCCGGGCCGCGTCGTCCGCGGACGCCGGCACCTCGGGCAGATTCCACGGCCGGTCGTTCCCGACGGCCTTCCGCCACCACTTCGCCGGCGCGTGCGAGGTCGCCGGAGTGTCGATGCTCGCCAGCACCGGAGCGCCCAGTGCCGAGCCGATTTCGCCTTCGCTGCGCGGCCTCCGGTCGGTCCGCGCGCCGAACAGATAGGCCAGGATCCCGAGCACGAAGAACAGCACCGCGCCGCCGACCGTCAACTGCAGGAAGGTTGGTGCGGACGGCGAGGACGGCCGTTCGGACGGGCCGAGCACGACCATGTTGCCCGCGCCGGTCGCCGCGTCCGCCGCGTTGAGGTTGTTGACCGCCTGCTCCAGCGCGGTCCGCAAGCCCTGCAGCGTCGTGCGCGCCTGCACGCCCTCGACGGTGTCGCCGTTCGCCACGGACTTCGACAGGTCGAGGATCCGCTGGTTGGTCTGCACGATCTGCTGGCGCAGCGATTCCTTCTGCTGTTGCGCGAGTTGCGCGGCCTGGTCCGCGGAATTTCCGAGCAATTGCGTCGAATACTTCACGAACTCGCCCGCGACCTGGTCGGCCAGCTGCTGCGAGCGCTCCGGAGTGGAGCCTTTCGCGGTAATCGTCACGACATTGCCCTGCGCCACGGACGCGGCGACCGATTTCTGCAGATCCGTCCCGCGGACCCCGAGCCCCAGCGCCGCGGACGCCCGGTCGAGCACCACCGAACTCGTCGCCACCTGCGCTTCGGTCAGCAGCTCGTCCGGCTGCCTTGGTCCCTGCAGCAACACGCTGGACTGCGCCTCGTATCCCGGCGACAGCACCGCGGAAGCCCCGGCCCCGGCACCCGCGCCGATGACCGCGAGCAGCAGCAACGCTCGCCATCGCCGGCGCACCACCTTCCCCACGACAGAGAGGCGTACTGTTTCGTCACTCAAAACCAGGTCTCCCCTCACGGGCCGACGCACGGGTCATTGACCCCGTCGCGGCACCGCACCGGTTGGTTACACCATCCGGCCGAACCTTGTTCGAAACGCGACCCGGCTCAACCCAGCGCACGCTCGTACGCCTTGATCAACGCCGCCTGGGAATTGCCCCAGGCGAGCGGTCCGCGCACGCGCTGCTTGCCGAGCTGTCCCATCCGTTCCCGCTGCTCCGGGTCGTCCAGGAGCACGGAGACGAGCTTCGCGAACTCCGCGATGTCGTTGGCCGGGGCGTAAAGCGCCGCGTCGCCCGCCGACACCCGCGCCTCGCGCAGCTCGAACGACACCATCGGTTTGCCCATGGCCATGTATTCCATGACCTTGTTCATCGTCGACACGTCGTTGAGCGGGTTGAGCGGATCCGGCGAAAGGCACACGTCGGCCGCGGACAAATACCGCAGCAGATCCTCGTCGGACACCCGGCCGGTGAATTCCACCTGTCCGGACAATCCGAGCTGATGCGACAACGCGACCATCTCGTCGAACGTGTCGCCCGCGCCGACGAACACCGCGTGCCAGTCGTCGCGGCCCACCTCGTCACGCAGCGACGCGAGCGCGCGCAGGGCGTAGTCCACGCCGTCCTGCGGGCCCATCACGCCGAGGTAGCAGAGCAGATTCGGCTTGCCGCGCTTGAGTTCCGGCTCCACCGGCACCTCGTGGAACCGCTCCACGACCGGCGCGCTGCGGACCACGAACACGTCCTCGGGCGCCTTGCCGCCGCGGATCCGCGCGACCTGGCGGTAGCTCTCGTTGGTGGACAGCACGACGTCCGCCGCGCGATAGGTGGAACGTTCCAACGCACAAACGCCGCGGTAAAGGAAATCCTGTCCGCGGTCGAAGCGGGACAAATACAGTTCCGGCACCAGGTCGTGCTGATCGAAAATGAACTTCGCGCCGCGTCTTCGCAGCATCCGGGCGACGAGGAACAGCAGATCCGGCGGGTTGCAGGCGTGCACGACGTCGACCCGGCCGATCTTGCGCGCGAGCCGGAACGTGTGCCACAGCGCGGATCCGTACTCGCGCGCGTACCCGGCCGGCCCGCCGGTCGCCGCCTGCAGCGGGTACCGGTGGATGTGCACGCCGTCGAGCACGACTTCGGCCTCGGTGTCCCGTTTGGTGCCCTGCGGGCAGATCACGTGCACCGTCATCCCGGCGTCGCGCAGCGTCTGGCATTCCTGCCACACGCGCCGGTCGAACGGCACCGACAGATTCTCGACGAGAATCAGCGCGACCCGGTTCCGCAGGATTTCGTTTTCGGAAAAGCCTTCACCAGGCAAGGCCGACGTACCCCTCTTCCGCCCGGCGCGCGGCGGCGTCCGGGACGCGGACCAGATCGACCAGCACCGGCCCGCTGCCGTGCGGCAGGGCGGCCAGCACCTCCGGGTCCGAGGTGCCGATCAAGCACACCTCGGAGTGGTCGAGCACCTCTTGCACCGACCCGGCGAGCAGTTGCCCGAGGTGCGGCAGCCTGCTTTCGATGTACTCGCGGTTGGCCCCCATCAGCCGCGACAGGCTGACGTTGGCGTCGTGGATCTTGAGGTCGTATCCCTTGCCGAGCAAGCGTTCGGCAAGTTCGACCAGCGGGCTCTCGCGCAGATCGTCGGTGCCCGGTTTGAAGGAAAGCCCGAACAGCCCGATCTTGCGTTTCCCGGTCCGCGCGACCAATTCGAACGCCCGGTGCAGATGTTCGGCGTTCGACGGCAGCACGTGCGCGAGCAACGGCACCGAGATGTCCGCCTGCCGCGCGGCGTAGACCAGCCCGCGCAGGTCCTTCGGCAGGCAGGAGCCGCCGAAGGCGAACCCGGGCCGCAGGTACGCCGGGCTGATGTTGAGCTTGCGGTCGGCCAGGAACACGTCCATCACCTGATGCGAATCGAGCCCGAGCGCACGGCAGATCGCGCCGAGTTCGTTCGCGAAACCGATCTTCACGCCGTGGAAAGCGTTGTCCGCGTACTTCGTCATCTCCGCGACCGGGATCGGCACGCGGAACACGTCGCCGGGCAGCCCCTCGTACAGCTTCGCCACGACGTCGCCGCTGCCCGGATCGAACTCGCCGATCACCGTTTTCGGCGGCTGGAAGAAGTCGCGGACGCTGGTGCCCTCGCGCAGGAATTCCGGGTTCACCGCGACGCCGAAGTCGACCCCCGCGGTACCGCCGCTGTGCTTTTCCAAGATCGGCACGAGCAGCCCGAGGCAGGTGCCCGGCAGCATCGTGCTCCGGAACACCACCGTGTGCCGATTCTCGTTGTTCCCCAAAGCTTTTCGTTCTTTCAACGCATCGCCGATCTGCTCGGCGACCCGCTGCAGGTACTCGGTGGAAAGGCTCCCGTTGGGCGCGGACGGCGTACCGACGCACACCAGGGAAACGTCCGTCGCGAGGATCGCCTCGGCCACCTCGGTCGTCGCCCGCAATGCCCCGGAGGCGACCACTTCCGCGGTCAATTCCCCGATCCGTTCCTCGACCACCGGCGCCTTGCCGGCCGTCACCAGGTCCACCTTCGCCGGATTGACGTCTACTCCGACGACCTCGTGCCCTTGTCCCGCCAGGCAAGCCGCGGACACGCACCCGACGTATCCCAGCCCGAAGACGCTGATCTTCACAACGAAACCTCCGCCCGACCGCTCGCTGCTCATTGGTCGGAGCGCGGACGGGCTTCGTTACCGGTTCCGCATAACAAGGCGGGAACCCGTGTCCTCGCACGGATTCCCGCCTTGCGCCGCCCACCGGACCGGCGGTTACCCCATCCGGCCGCATCGCCCGGGGAATTTGCCCACCGTTGTCCGGAAAGGGCAGTGAATGCCTTCCGAAGCTTCGGAAAATTCAGTTTCCGCCCACGAACGCCGACGCCAGCTTTTCCCCGGTGCCCGTCGCGGCCGAGTGGTCCTCGATCGGGTCCACCGCGGAGTTCTTGAAGCAGACATAGGTCACGCCGGAGTCGACGCCGCCGTTCTTCGGGTCCGGGTTGATGCCGAGATCCTTGGCCGTCGCGTACGACGCCTCGCCGATGATCTTGTTCGGCCCGGTGTCTCCGATGACCGCGTACTCGACCTTGCCGTTGTAAATGACCGCACAGGAACCGCCGCCGCGGAGGCCGGAGTTTTCGTAGTTCCAGATGCTGCTCGAAGACGGGACCACGATGTACGGGAGTTTGGCGGCGTTGAGCGCTTTGCCGTCGGATTGCGGGAAGGCGGTGTCGGGCTGGAAGCAGCAGTCGGTGTTCTCGTTGCACTCGGTGGTGCGCTGGCCGTCGCAGTCGATGTCCATGTCGGCTTTCCAGAAGACCGCTTTGCCCGCGTCGCACACCGGGACGGTCGCGCTGCCGGAGTCTTCGTCGGTTTTGTACTTGCCGTTGGAGATCTGCTTGCAGGAGGCGACCTTGGCGAGGATCTGGTCCGCGGTCGGGCCCGCCTGAACCGCTTCGGCGGCCGGGTTCGCGGCCGGATTCGCGGCTCGGGTCGCGGCGGAGGCGAGCGCGGCGGGCAGGACGGCGGCGGCTATCGCCAAAATCGCGAGCAGGACGAGTTTCCGCATCGACGCTCCCTGTTTATTAGGAAACTTTCCTTACGGCGGCGCGCGCTCAGGATGCCGCCGAACGGATGCGGTCACAACCCGCCAAAAGAGGGTGTTTTTTCCCACCGAACCGAGCAACCCGCAAAGAAACCCCAAGCTGCGCGCCCCCGCCACCCCGACAGACGTGCGTGAGGGGAACCCTGAGGGACTCTGAGTCCCTCAGGGTTCCCCTCACGGACATCCCGCGCGCAGTCGCAGGGCCGTTTTAGGGCCCTGGCATGGGAATCAAAGTGCGTGAAGGAGGCCTTCGCGGATCGCGAGTTACCGGCCTGGCCGAGAAGCCCAGCGGGCCGGGAATCGGCGCGGACGGCGGCTCACTGCCTCGGCCCAGCGCGAGCTCAGGTCCGACCGGATCTCCGTCCGCGACCGCACCAGCGCCGCCCCGCGGACCCCGCCGACGTTCGCGTACACGCGGGTCGCCCCGGCCTCGCGCAGATGCGTCAGCACCCGCCGGTCAAACCGCCCCTCCGGCAGCGAAAACCGCCGCACCGGGGTGCCGCTCAGCCGCTCCAGCAACCGCGGTGCCTCGTCCAGCTCCCGGCGCACCGCGAACGACCCGTCGAGGCGCCGCCAGTCCAGCCGGTCCCACCCGTGCGATCCGACGTGCATCCCCGCGTCCACCAGCTGCCGCAGCCCGTCGCGGTCGATGTACCCGCGCTCGCCGACCCGGCCGGCCAGCGGGAAGAACTCGGCGTAAAGCCCACGCTCAACAAGCCGCGGCAAGGCGATCTCGACGTCCGACGAGTTCCCGTCGTCGAAGGTGAGCTGTGCGCCCGTCCCCGAGACGACGTCCAGCAGCGCGTCGAACTGCTCCACGGTGATCCACCGCTCGTCCTCTCCCGGGTCGAGGGCTCGCTGGGGTTTGCCAATGCCGTGCACCGCAAAGGTGATCATCGCGCCTCCCGTCCGAAGTACCGTACCCGATTAATCGGATTAGCAAACGGAGTAGTTACCGACGCTGATCCCATGGTCAACAGGGGACTTCTGGGGTGGAGAAAACACTCCCGCAGGAAAATCGGAATATGTCCACACTTGTAGACAGCCCTCATCTTCACACGTTTGGGTGAAGATTCAATGATTGCGCTGATAGTGCCGCCGAGCCTTCTCCCGGTTCCCGCACGCCGCCATCGAACACCAGCGCGCACGGTTCGCCCGGCTGCGGTCGAGCAGGAACAACTGGCACTCGTCGTTGGCGCAGGCCCGCAACCGGCCGGGAAGATCCTTTTCGAGCGCCGCCCAGTCCAGCACCGCCCCGGCCGCCAGCCGGGCATGCGGCGGCGTCTCCACTGACCAGCGAAGGCCGCCGGCGGAAATCTCCGGAACCTGGCGCACCCCGTCGAGCAGCGGACGCAACACGACCGGCGAACTGTCCCCGCGCACGACGTCCCGCAGGAGATCCCGCGCACGAATCAGCAGCTCCAGCTCCGCGGCACTCCCGTCGCCACCGTGCTCCCGCGCCCACTGCCGGTCGAGCGCGTCCTGTTCCTCGCCGTTGACCAGCGGCCTGCTGTTGAGCAGGTCGAGCAGCGCGTCCATCGAAGCTCCCTAACCAGACTGAACCCTTTGACAGGTTAGCTCGACCATGCTTCCCTGGCGAGTACCTAACCGGATTAAGACCTTAAAGGAGTTAGTCATGATCCAGCACCGGACGACCGTCGTCGACGGCCAAGAGCTCTTCTACCGCGAGGCCGGTCCCGCCGACGCGCCCGCGATCGTCCTGCTGCACGGGTATCCGACCAGCTCGTTCATGTTCCGGAACCTCATCCCGCTGCTGGCCGGCCGCTACCGCGTGATCGCGCCGGACCACCTCGGCTTCGGCTACTCCGCCGCCCCCAGCACCGACGAGTTCGATTACACCTTCGACGCACTGGCCGACCTCACCTCCGGCCTGCTCGACCAGCTAGGCCTGGACCGCTACGCGGTTTACGTCCAGGACTACGGCGCCCCGATCGCCTGGCGGCTCGCGCTCAAGCACCCCGACCGGATCTCCGCGATCGTCACGCAGAACGGCAACGGTTACGAGGAAGGCTTCGTCGACTCGTTCTGGACCGGCCTCTGGGCCTACGGCGCGAACCCGGGCCCGGACACCGAACCGGCCGTCCGCACCGCGCTGAGCTACGACGCCATCCGCTGGCAGTACCTGCACGGCGTCCCCGACCCGAGCCTGGTCAGCCCGGACACCTGGGAGCACGACCACGCCCGCGTTTCCCGCCCCGGCAACGACGAAATCCAGCTCGCGCTGTTCCGCGACTACCAGCACAACCGCCCGCTTTACCCGCGGCTGCACGAGTTCCTGCGCACCCACGACGTCCCGGTGCTCGCCGTCTGGGGCCGCAACGACGAGATCTTCGGCCCAGCCGGCGCGGAAGCCTTCGCCCGCGACGCCAAGGACGCCGAGGTGCACCTGATCGACGGCGGTCACTTCCTGCTGGAGAGCCACCTCGACGTGGTCGCGGGCTACCTGCGCGGCTTCCTCGGCCGGGTCCTGGAGTAAGCCGGGGTTGGCAAAACTGCCGATCGGAAACCGCACTGACCTACTTGCGGATCTCCAGCGTGCAGCACTTCGGCCCGCCGCCGGCCTTCCGCAGCTCCGAAATATCCACGTAGACCGGCTCGTAGCCTCGCTCAGCCAGTCGCGCACCAAGGTCCGTCGCCTCGACCGGCAGCACGACGTTCCGCCCGTCGGACACCCCGTTCAGCCCGAAGCACTCAGCATCAGCCGCGGTAGCGAGAACAGCGTCCGGGAACATCCGCCGCAACACGCGCTGCGAACCAGGCGAGAACGCCTCCGGGTAGTAGACGACCTGCGCGGTCGCCGTGTCGGTCGCCTCGGCCAGCACGAACAGCGCGGTGTCCAGGTGGTAATAACGCGGGTCGATCAGCTGCAGCGACACGACCGGGACGCCGAGCACCTCCTGCGCCTCGGCGTGCGCGGCCGGGTCGGTGCGGAAGCCGGTGCCGGCCAGCAGCAGCTTTCCGGTCCAGGCGAAATCGCCCTCGGCCTCGTTGATCTTCTCCGGCATGGTCAGGTCGCGGTAGCCGTGTTCGAGGAACCAGCGGCGGAAGTGCTCCGCCTCGGCGGCGCGCTGCGGGGCACGGAACCGCGAGCCGAGCACGCGCCCGTCCACGACGGTGCCCGAGTTGGCCGCGAACACCATGTCCGGAAGGCCGGGTTGCGGGTCGATTTCCTCGACGGTGTGGCCGAGGCGGCGATAGGTGTCGCGCAGCTCGGTCCACTGCGCGACGGCGACGTCCGCGCTGACCGGCTTGGAGGGGTCCATCCAGGGGTTGATCGCGTAGTCGACGGCGAAATAACGCGGCGGGCACATCAGGTAACGGCGGGGCGTGGGCACCCGCGGCGGCACAGCCTCTCCCTGCATGCAACCAGGCTAAGGTGGACCTAATCTCGCAATCAATCGCTGTTCACTGCGCACCTGCGTGCTAAACATTGCGTGTGAACACCATCGACCAGCGAATCGTTTCCTGCCTGGTGGCCAACGCCCGCTCCAGCTACGCGGAGATCGGCAAGGTGGTCGGGCTGTCCGCCCCCGCGGTGAAACGGCGCGTGGACCGGCTGCTGGAAACGGGCGTGCTGCGCGGCTTCACCGCGGTCGTCGACCCGGAGGCGCTCGGCTGGGGCACCGAGGCGTTCGTCGAGGTGCACTGCCAGGGCAACGTCACGCCCGGCCGGATCCGCGCCCGGCTCGAGCCGTTGACCGAGGTCGTCGCCGCGTACACGGTCTCCGGCGCGGCGGACGCGATCGTGCACCTGCGCGCCGCCGACATCCACCACCTGGAGACCGCGCTCGAACGGCTGCGCGGGCTGGAAATCATCGATCGCACCGTGTCGACAGTCGTGTTGTCCCGGCTGCTGGAGCGCCCGCCGACGCCCTCCTGAGATGCTCGCGGCATGACCGACCGCATTCACAGCGAGCACGACCAAGGCGTCGCGCTGCTCACCGTCGACGCCCCGAAGAGCCGCAACGCGCTCACTCTCGACCTCTCCGCCGAGCTGGCCGCAGCGGTCGCGCGCGCCGAAGCCGACGAGAACGTGCACGCAGTGATCGTTACTGGCGCACCGCCAGCGTTCTGTGCGGGCGCGGATCTCACCGCGCTCGGCAAGGCCGACGCCGAAGGGCTGCGCTCGGTGTACGCGGGGTTCCTCGCTGTCGCCGGATGCAGCCTGCCGACGATCGCCGCGGTCGGCGGGGCCGCTGTCGGCGCTGGTCTGAACCTCGCGCTGGCCGCCGACGTCCGCCTCGTGGGGCCGCACGCCAAATTCATCCCGCGGTTCCTCGAACTGGGCCTGCACCCCGGCGGCGGCATGACCTGGATGTCGCAGCGAATCCTCGGTCCGCAGCAGGCGTCCGCGATGGCGTTGTTCGGCGAAACCCTTACCGCGGAATCCGCAGTCAAGGTCGGGTTCGCACTGCGCTTTGTGGACGGCGACCACGACGCATTGGTCCAGGCCGCCCGCGACCTCGCCGCCCCGACGGTCGCCGCGCCGCGCGAGGTCGTGCTGTCCACCAAGCGGACTATGCGGCACACGAGCGGCCTGACCGACCACGCCGCGGCGGTCGACGCCGAGCTCGTTCCGCAGCTGGAATCGCTGGCCGCACCGGCATTCGCCGAGCGGCTGGCGGCGATGAAGGCGCGCATCAGCGGCCGCTGACCAGCACCGCGCACAAATTCCCACATTCCGGGAACCCTCAACCTGGAGCAAACTGCTGGTCAGTGCCGCGCGGTCGGCAAGAGACGCGCGTCACTCCGGACGAGGGCCCGATTCGCCCTACGATCGAGGGCACCCTGGCGGGCATCTGGTCTGGCCACCCCACACTTGACCGCACTCGGGCCGCGGCCAGGGGCGCGGCGAGTAACCTCGGAAGCAGGCCTCGGCGGGCTCCCCGGGGAGCCGACCCTGGCCCGCAGCACGCCGGGAGAGAGGGATTCCCTGACCCATGAGCACCAGTGCGAACGGCAGCGCGGCCGGGAACGGGCAAGGCGCGCTGACCGCGTCCCGCTCCACCGAGGTGAACAAGCTGGACCGGGTGGTCATCCGGTTTGCCGGCGACTCGGGCGACGGGATGCAGCTGACCGGCGACCGGTTCACCTCGGAGGCGGCGGCTTTCGGGAACGACCTGTCGACCATGCCGAACTTCCCGGCCGAGATCCGGGCGCCACAGGGCACCATCCCCGGCGTCTCGTCCTTCCAGGTGCACTTCGCCGACTACGACATCCTCACGCCGGGCGACCGGCCGGACGTGCTCGTCGCGATGAACCCCGCCGCGCTCAAGGCGAACGTCCGCGACGTCCCGCACGGCGGGACGATCATCCTCAACACCGACGAGTTCTCCAAGCGGAACCTGGTGAAGGTCGGCTACGAGACCGACCCGCTCGACGACGATTCGCTGTCGCCGTTCCAGGTGCACCGGGTCGCCATGTCGACCCTGACCCAGGGCGCGCTCGCCGACACCGGCCTCGGCAAGAAGGACGCCGAACGCTGCAAGAACATGTTCGCGCTCGGCCTGCTGTCGTGGATGTACCACCGGCCGACCGAGGGCACCGAGCGCTTCCTGCGCGAGAAGTTCGCGAAGAAGCCGGACATCGCCGAGGCGAACATCCTTGCCTTCCGGGCAGGCTGGAACTACGGCGAAACCACTGAATCGTTCGCGACCACCTTCGAGGTCGCGCCCGCGAAGCTGGACAAGGGCACCTACCGGCAGATCACCGGGAACACCGCGCTGGCGTACGGGATCGTGGCCGCCGGACAGCAGTCCGGGCTGCAGATCCTGCTCGGCACGTACCCGATCACCCCGGCCTCGGACGTTTTGCACGAGCTGTCCAAGCACAAGAACTACGGCATCATCACCTTCCAGGCGGAGGACGAGATCGCCGGCATCGGGGCCGCGCTCGGCGCGTCCTACGGCGGGGCGCTGGGCATCACCTCCACGTCCGGCCCGGGCGTCGCGCTGAAGTCGGAGACCATCGGCCTCGGCGTGATGACCGAACTGCCGCTGGTGATCATCGACGTGCAGCGCGGCGGGCCGTCCACCGGCCTGCCGACCAAGACCGAGCAGGCCGACCTGCTGCAGGCGATGTACGGCCGCAACGGCGAATCACCGGTGCCGATCGTCGCGCCGCTCTCGCCCGCCGACTGTTTCGACGCGGCGATCGAGGCCACCCGGATCGCGCTGAAGTACCGCACGCCGGTGCTGCTGCTGTCCGACGGCGCGATCGCCAACGGTTCCGAGCCGTGGCTGGTCCCGAATGTCGAGGACCTGCCGGATCTGCGCGTGGAATTCGCGGCGGAACCCAACTCCGACAACGGATCCGGCGAATTCTGGCCGTACGTGCGCGACCCGGAGACGCTCGCGCGGGCGTGGGCGATCCCGGGCACTCCCGGGCTGCAGCACCGCATCGGCGGGCTGGAGAAGGCCGACGGCACCGGCCACATCTCTTACGACCCGGACAACCACGACAAGATGGTGCGGCTGCGCCAGGCGAAGATCGACGGCATCGACGTGCCGGACCTGGAGGTCGACGACCCGTCCGGCGAGGCGCGCGTGCTGGCGCTGGGCTGGGGTTCGTCCTACGGCCCGATCGGCGCGGCCTGCCGTCGCGTGCGCAAGCTCGGGATGCCGATCGCGCAGGCGCACCTGCGCCACCTCAACCCGTTGCCGCACAACCTCGGCGAGGTGCTCGCGCGCTACGACCGGGTCGTGGTCCCGGAGATGAACCTCGGCCAGCTCGCGCTGTTGCTGCGGGCGAAGTTCCTGGTGGACGTGCACTCGTACACGAAGGTCGCCGGCCTGCCGTTCAAGGCCGAGGAACTGCAGAACGTGTTCTCCGACATCATCGCCAACCTCGTTCCGGAGGGCGTCAAGTGACCGCCATCGATCTCGGGCTGCCGCAATTGGGCGGCATCGACCTGGTGCCGACCACCGACGAACCGCAGAAGGCCAAGGACTACAAGTCCGACCAGGAAGTGCGCTGGTGTCCCGGCTGCGGCGACTACGTGGTGCTCAACGCCGTGCAGTCGTTCCTGCCGACGCTCGGGCTCAAGCGCGAGAACATCGTCTTCATCTCGGGCATCGGCTGCTCGTCGCGGTTCCCGTACTACCTCAACACCTACGGCATGCACTCGATCCACGGCCGCGCGCCGTCGATCGCGACCGGTCTCGCCACGACGCGCCCGGACCTGTCGGTGTGGGTCGTGACCGGAGACGGCGACGCGCTGTCCATCGGCGGCAACCACCTGATCCATGCGTTGCGGCGCAACGTGAACATCAAGATCCTGCTCTTCAACAACCGGATCTACGGGCTCACGAAGGGCCAGTACTCGCCGACGTCCGGCCAGGGCATGGTCACGAAGTCGACGCCGATGGGTTCGCTGGACACGCCGTTCAACCCGCTGTCGCTGGCGATCGGCGCGGAGGCGTCGTTCGTCGGCCGCGCGATGGACTCCGACCGCAAGGGCCTCACCGAAGTCCTTGAGGCGGCGGCGAAACACCGCGGTTCGGCGCTGGTGGAGATCTACCAGAACTGCCCGATCTTCAACGACGGCGCGTTCGATGTCTTGAAGGACAAGGACGAAGCCGCCTCCCGGCTGATCCCGCTCCGCACGGGCGAGCCGATCCGCTTCGGTTCGGAAGGCGAATACGGCGTCCGCCGCGGCGATTGGGGCGGCCTGGATGTCGGCAAGGTCGCCGAGATCGGCGAGGAAAACCTGGTGGTGCACGATCCGTCCATCGCGGACACCTCGTACGCCTTCGCGCTTTCCCGCCTCGGCGACCAGAACCTGAACCACGTCCCGATGGGAATCCTGCGCCAGGTCGAGCGTCCTACGTACGACGATGCGGCGCGGGCCCAGGTCGAGCAGGCGCGTGAGGCTCGGAAGCCGGACCTGCAGGGATTGCTGCGGGGCAAGGACACCTGGACTGTCGTTTAGGTTTTAGTCCACTTACGACAGAGGCCGCCACCCCCTCGGGGATGGCGGCCTCTGTCGCATGTGGACTCAGTGCAGGGGACGGAACCCGACCCGCTCGGCATCAGCCGCGCTGCGGAACCACACCTCGGCGACCATCTTCGGGAACTGCGGCGAATCCTCCCCGCAATACCGCAACGCCGTCACGCTCGCCTTCACCGTGAAACCATCCGCCGGACGGCCACCGCCCGGACGCGGCATCGCCGACCCCGGGCCGAACGGCCCCGGCGGCACCGCGTCGTCAGCAGTCTGGCGCGCGGGCGGCGGTTCCGGAGCAGCCATCGCGGACTGGTTCGGCTGCACGGACGGCTCGAACAGCGAACCGCTGTGCCCGCCGGCGAGATCCGGTTCGCGGCGCTCCACCGGGCGCATCGACGGCTGGATCGGTTGCGGCGCGTCGAAACCGCCGCGCGGGGATTCACGGCGCTGCCGCTTCGGCAAGCCCTGGCCACCCGCAGCGTCAACAGCGTCCGCAGTGTCCTCTGTGGACACTGCGGCCTCTGCGGCGGGCTCGACATTCGGGATC
This sequence comes from Amycolatopsis sp. NPDC059235, assembly GCF_042754125.1. Classification (NCBI taxonomy): domain Bacteria; kingdom Bacillati; phylum Actinomycetota; class Actinomycetes; order Pseudonocardiales; family Pseudonocardiaceae; genus Amycolatopsis; species Amycolatopsis sp. NPDC059235. Next base: position 3,089 of record NZ_JBHZAG010000082.1, on the reverse strand, counting down.
AGGTGATCGGTCGTCGACTCCTCTTCGAGGTGACCGACAGCCGATTCGACCGGTTCGGCGGGTTCTTCGAACGCCGACCGCTGCGGCGCGTCCGTCTGGTTGAACCAGTCCGGCTCCGGCTCGGCCGCGCGGCCCGGGCCCGGGCGGAACAGCGAGACCGGCTCGGGCTCCGAAGCGGTGCTGTCCAACGGATTCGGGTCGAGTCGCCGCTCCAAAGAGGACAGACCGTCGGCCGGTTCGGCCAGGTGATGGCTCTGCTCCTGCTCAGCGGGACTGTCCGCCTCGGAGTAGTCCGCCGCCGGAACGTCGACCGGGTCCGGAATCCGGTGGTAGCCGCTGTCGTGCGCGTCCGCCGGTTCCGCGATGCGGTGGTAGCCGCTGTCGTGGTCCTCGGCCGGCTCGGCGATGCGGTGCGAACCGGTGTCGCGGTCGACCGGCTGCAGGTACTCGGTGGCCGCGGCGCGGTAAGCCGAGCCGGAGTCCTCCGGAGCGCTCTCGGCCGGCGCGCTGTCGAAAAGACCGTTCGCCGCATGGTGTTCGCGGGCCTCGGCCTGAGCGAACGCCTCGTCGACGTCGTCCTCCGGAGACTCCGCAGTGTCCACAGAGGCCGCGGCGGCCGCCGGTTCCGGAGCCGTGCGGTATTCCGCGTCGTACTCGGCTTCCGGCTCGAAAGCGCTCGTCGCCTGGATGACTTCCGTCGGAGCGTGCTCGCGGCGGTCTCTGGTCCAGTCCTCCGCGGGCGGCAGCACCGCGGTGCGCGCGGGCGTGCTGGCCGCGGCGCGCGCAGTGTCCGCGTGCGCGCTCGCCAGTTCCGCTTCCAGTTCGCGTACCCGCTTGCGTGCCGGACGCGCCAGCACCAGCCAGGCGATGACCGCGCCGACGATGAAGGCCAGCAGGCTCCAGAGCCACACCTGCCCGAAAATGGACATCTTCCGCCCCTTTTAGAACGTTCGCGCGACCAGGTAGTCGGCGACCGACTCGCAAGCGTCGCGCGCAGGGGAAGCGGGCAGCGAGGCGAGCTCGGCACGTGCTCGGGAAGCGTAGTCGGAAAGAGTTTCGCGCGCGCGTTCGAGGCCGCTGGAACGGCGCAGCAGCTCGAGCGCCTCGGCCACCAGCTCGTCGTCGGTGATCGGCCCGGCGAGCAGCTCGACGAGCCGCGGGTCGGTGCCCGGATCGGCCAGCGCGTACAGCATCGGCAGCGTGCGAACGCCTTCCCGCAGGTCAGTGCCCTGCGCCTTGCCGAGCTCGACCGAGGGCGACGCGATGTCGATGACGTCGTCGGAGATCTGGAAGGCCGCCCCGATGATGTCGCCGAAGCGGCGCAGCGCCTGGATGTGCTCCTCGGCCGCGCCGGACATCATGCCGCCGAAGCGCCCCGACGTCGCGATCAGCGAACCGGTCTTCTGCGCGATCACGGTGAGGTAGTGCTCGACCGGATCGTCGCCAGGCCCAGGCCCGACCGTCTCCCGCATCTGCCCGCTGACCAGCTCGCCGAACGTCTCGGCGATGATCCGCGCGGCGTCCGTGCCGAGGTCGGCGACGAGCCGCGAAGCGTGCGCGAAGAGGTAGTCGCCGGTGAGGATCGCGACGGTGTTGTCCCAGCGCGAGTTGACGCTCTCCGCGCCGCGGCGCATGGTCGCCTCGTCCATGACGTCGTCGTGATACAGCGTCGCCAGGTGCACCAGCTCGACCGCGGCAGCCGCGATCAGCACCTGCTCGCCCTGCTTCGGCCCGAACTGCGCGGACAGCAGCGTGAACAGCGGACGAAAACGTTTGCCCCCCGCCTCGACCAGGTGCAACGCCGCGTCGTGCACAGCGGGCACGTCGCTCTTCACGACGTCCCGCAGCATCGTCTCGACGTCCGCCAGCCCGCCCGCGATCGCGCGCAGCAAGGGCTCGTCCTGGATCTGCAGCCCGACGGTCGCGCGCAGGTCCTCTACAGCGCCATCCCGGGCCGCCCCCGGAGGTGGTGAAGACACAGACACGTCGGCTCCGCTCTCTCGTGGCGCTCGTCGCCAGTCGGTTACCCCCTTCAGGGTAGTGGTTGCCCCGCGGCCTGCCTTTACCCGCTGTCCTGCGGAAACGGTGACGAACGCGACACTGCCGCCCCAGCTGAGCGCTGGGCCACGAACGGGTTGATCCGCGATCCCGGACGGGTGATCGCCGCCCGAGGGCGCAACGGGCGATTCGGACCTGCGGATAGACCTTTGAGCAGCATCAGCAGCGAGGAGACGAGACATGATCATCAAGCGCGCCAAACTGGCCGGAGCACTGACCGCCGCCGGCCTGCTCGCCGCTGCCGGCACCGCCGCCGCGGACAGCCCCGCCGGAATCGCCGACACCGGCAACGCGAACTTCACCAAGGCCGGCACCACGATCTCCATCCCGACCCAGGCCCCGTGCGCCGTAGAAGGCCCGACCAGCGGTTCCGCACCCGCAGTGTCCAAGCCCGGCGTCACATTCGGCGGCGGCACGTCAAGCTGCACCACCGAAGTCGTCGACCCCGCGAACGACGTCACCACCACGACGTCGACCGCCACCGGCAACAACTTCGAACTGTCAGCCCTGGTAAGCGCGGGAGGCAAACGCATCCGCATCTCGTCGTACACAGTGACCTGCAAGGCAACCCAAAGCGGCACCAACGCGAACTGGACCCTGAGCGGCCTCACCGGAATCAGCGGCCTGCCTTCACCCATCCCCGCGAACTACACCAAGCCCCTGACGAAGAGCGATGGAACCGTACTGGCGAACGCGGTCTTCAACATCCAAACGCTCCCAGGCGACGGAAGCATGACCCTGACCATGCTCCGCATCGACTTCGCCCCCGCCTCCGGCGCAACAGGCTCAGTCACCGTAGGCCACACCGCCTGCGCCCCCACCCCCTGAAGTCCGTGAGGGGAACCTTCACGAACTCAGAGTCCCTCAGGGTTCCCCTCACGCCCCCAACCGGTCCGCCGCGACGCGCCCCAATGTGGCATTGGGTGCATGCGACGCACCGAACGCCACATTGGGTGCATCTGACGCACCCAATGCCACATTGGGGCGCAAGCCCCCACCCCCCCCCAACCCAGGATCGTATAAAAAAAAGA
>NZ_JBHZAG010000081.1:0-43685 GCF_042754125.1 Amycolatopsis sp. NPDC059235 | reverse complement strand
CGGGAAAGATGCCTTGACAAGCACCCCCGAACCGCAGAGGAGGCTTCGTATCGGGGTTGGGGGCGGGGTGGGTGGCTCCAGCGGTGGGGTGCGTCGGCTGCGGTTCGTTGGTCGTGAGGGGAACCCTGAGGGATTCAGAGTTCGTGAAGGTGGCCCTCACGGACAATCGTCGCGCGCTCGAAAGCCGTGAAGGGCTCCTTGAGGGAATTAGATTCCCTCAAGGAGCCCTTCACGGACTCGTCTTTGCTCAGTAGGCTGGCAGGCTTGGGTCGATCTGCCTTGCCCAGGCCAGGACGCCGCCGCCTAGGTGGGTGGCGTCCTTGAAACCGGCTGCGTGCAGGGCGGCCAGGGCCTCTGCCGAGCGGGCGCCGGACTTGCAGTGCAGGACGATGGGCTTGTCCTGCGGCAGTTCCGCCAAGGCTTCGCCGGAAAGGATGCGGTCCTTCGGGATCAGCGTGGCGCCCTTGATGTTCACGATCTCGTACTCGTGCGGCTCGCGGACGTCGATCAGGGCGAAGTCCTCGCCTGCGTCGAACTTGGCCTTGAGTTCCGCGGGGGTCAGGGTGCTGCCGGAGGCGGCCGAGGCGGCCTCGTCCGACACGACGCCGCAGAAGGCCTCGTAGTCGATCAGTTCGGTGATCTTCGGGGTCTCCGGGTCCTTGCGGATCTTGACCTCGCGGTACTTCATCTCCAGCGCGTCATAGGAGATCAAGCGCCCGAGCAGGGGCTCTCCGATGCCGGTGATGAGCTTGATCGCCTCGGTCACCATGATCGAGCCGATCGACGCGCACAGCACGCCCAGCACGCCGCCTTCGGCGCACGACGGGACCATGCCGGGGGGCGGCGGCTCGGGGTAGAGATCCCGGTAGTTGAGACCCTTGCCGTTCGGGGCGTCTTCCCAGAAGACGCTCACCTGGCCTTCGAACCGGAAGATCGAACCCCACACGTACGGCTTGCCGAGCAGCACCGCTGCGTCGTTGACCAGGTAGCGGGTGGCGAAGTTGTCGGTGCCGTCGAGGATCAGGTCGTACTGCTCGAAGATCTCCAGCGCGTTCGCCGATTCGAGACGCTCCGTGTGCAGGTGCACCTTGACCAGCGGGTTGATCTCGGCGATCGACTCCTGCGCCGACGCGGCCTTGAGCTTGCCGACGTCGGACTGGCCGTGGATCACCTGGCGCTGCAGGTTGGATTCGTCGACGACGTCGAAGTCGATGATGCCGAGCGTGCCCACGCCGGCGGCCGCCAGGTACAGCAGCGCCGGGCTTCCGAGGCCGCCCGCACCGATGACCAGGACCTTCGCGTTCTTCAACCGCTTCTGCCCGACCACCCCGACGTCCGGGATGATCAGGTGACGGCTGTACCGGGCCACCTCTTCCTTGGTGAGCTCGGCTGCCGGCTCGACGAGCGGCGGCAGTGCCGTGTCTGACATCGGGTCCTCCATACTCGCGCGGGTCGCGTAGTCGATCCCAGTATCCCCAACGCGCGCTGGCAAGAGGGACTTCCCCGCTCCCAGATGGTGAGACTCTGTTACTGGCCCGGCGGGGTCGGGTTCGGCCACGCGTTCGGCTTGCACACGTGATGGTCCGCGGCGACCTTGCCCCGGTCGCCGCCGGGGATGTTGTTGAGCATCGCGACGTAGTCGTCGGCGACGCCGAACGACTGCTGCATCATCACCGGCGCGGGCTGGTCGTTTCCCGGGCAGCCCACGTGGTTGTTGCCCAGCGCGTGCCCGACCTCGTGGTTGATGGCGTACTGCCGGTACCCCGTCATGTCCGAGCCGTAGACCTTCGCGCCGCGCACCCAGCGGGACAGGTTGATCAGCACCCGGCCCATGGTGCGCCGGTAACACGAGGCCTCGAATTTGATCTGGAACCCGCACGCGTCCGCCCGGTGCGTCGTCTCCGGCGTGGTGAGGCTCACCCGGAAACTCGGGTTCGGGTAGCTCGCGTCGACCCGCTGCAACCGGATCTCGCCGTTCCACGTCCAGCTGCGCGGATCGGACAAAATGCCCTGCACCGCGGTGCCGAAGCCGTCGTCTCCGGCGTAGCTCGCCGGATCGATGCCGTCCTCGACCTCGACGGTGTAGGTGTAGAGCTTCCCGGACTTGCCCACGACGTCGCCGGACCCCTGCACGACGTGCCAGGTGCCCTTGCCTGCCTGGGTGAAATTGCCGCCGTTGGGCAGGTCAGCGGTGGGCACGTTGAGGTTCACCGGCTGCGCGGGGTTCTCCGGGATGCCGCCGCCACCGTCGATCGAGCCCGAGGAGGAATCGCCGGACGCGACCTCGCCGCTGCTGCCCGCCGTACCCGCGTCGGACGGGCCGGTGGCGGTGTTGACCGCGACCAGCACGGTGATCACGGCCAGGATCGGCAGCGCGTACACGCGCCAGCCGTAAGTCTTCACGAACCGGCCGAACGGCGACCGCTGCTTCTTCTTCGGAGCCGGGCGCTTCTCGGCGTCGTCCTTGGGTTTCCAGGCGGCCGCGAGCGGCTCCGCGCTGGTCCGCCGTCCGCCTGGCCGGTATCGGTCCTCGCCCACGCGCTGGGCGGGCTTGCGCGCGGGCCGGTACTGGCCGACGCGCGGAGAGTCGGACTCCGGATCGCTCGAACCGGAAGACCCGGATGACACCGAAGACCCTGAACGCCGGGCCGACCCGGCGGTCGGGCCCCGCCGGTCTTTCGCTCGCGCGTCCTGCTTCAGCCGGTCCACCGATCCAGGGTGCCACACGGCGGCGACGTTCCCGGCAGCGACTGGCGGGCTCCCCGGCGATCCGCGGTCCCCCGTTCGAGCTACCAGGAGCCCCGGTCCGCGCCCTCCCACAGACCGAGCACGGCCCGCGCGACCACCTGCGGACGTTCCATCTGCGCAACGTGTCCGGTGCGCGGGAGCACCAGCATCCGGGCGTGCGGAATCGTCTGCGCGGTCCGCAGCGCGCGCTTGACCGAGATCACCCGGTCGTGGAGTCCCCAGACCACCAGCGTCGGCGCCTCGACCTGTTTGGCGACCGACCACAGCGACGCGGAGCCGAGCGCGGTCCAGCGCCGGAAGATGCCGAACGTGCTCCGCTCCATCGCGGCCAGCGCCCACGGGAAGCCGGCGCGCGCGGCGTGCTCCTCGACCAGTTCGTCCAGCCGGGCGTCCGGGAAGCGCGACGGATCGTGGAAGCACAGCTTGATGACCTGCGCGGCGCGTTCGCGGGCGGTCATCCCGGCCATCCGGCGGCGCACCCGGGCGCCGACCACCGGGAGGTAGGCCAGCGCCATCAGCGGATCCGACAGCCGGCGCGGGTCCGGGCGGCGGTCCGGCATCGCCGGGGAGATCAGGGTGAGAGTTCTCACCAGCTCCGGGCGCCGCGCCGCGAGCAGCAGCGCGATCGCGCCGCCCATCGAGTTGCCGAGCAAGTGGACCGGCTTTCCGATCTGCTCCAGCCGGCTCGCGATGACCTCGGCGTGGTCGTCGAGGCCGTACGCGAATCCTTCCGCCGGTTCCGAATAGCCGAATCCGGGCAGGTCAACGGCCTGTCCGGGAGCGGTCGGGGCGAGCAGCGCGGCGAGGTCGGTCCAGTTCGTGGACGATCCGCCGAGCCCGTGCACGTACACCGCGGGCGTGCCGTCCGGGCCGGGCGTGTGCCGGATGTGCAGGCCGTCCTCGACCGTTCCCGGCCAGGCAGGCAGCGCCCCGTCGAGCGGCGGAAGGGGCGTAGTCGACAATGGCACCTGGGTCACCGGCGGGCGGACCGCCGCCGCGGCCGTGGGGCGGGAGGTCGTGGTCGTCACGAGTCCAGGATGCCTGACCCTTGGCATTTCGGGCGTACCCACGAGTAATGTCAGGTTCACTTCACGCGGTGGTGAACCCGCCCGGCGAAGGCTGCGGACGGAGGAAGAATGACGGAGATGGCGCGACTGCAACGAGGCGTCCGGTTGCCGAGGACCGAGCGCCGGGCCCAGTTGCTGACGGCCGCGCAGCGCGTCTTCGCCGAGCACGGCTACCACGCGGCGGCGATGGACGAGATCGCCGAGGAGGCCGGCGTCAGCAAGCCGGTGCTCTACCAGCACTTCCCCGGCAAGCTCGACCTGTACATCGCGCTGCTGGAAAGCCACGTCGACGACCTCGTCGGCCGCGTGCAGGGCGCGCTGAACTCCACCAGCGACAACCGCCAGCGCGTCCCGGCCACGGTCGGCGCGTTCTTCGACTTCGTGAACAACGACGCCGGCGCGTTCCGCATGGTCTTCGAGTCCGACCTGCGCGGCGAGCCCGCCGTGCAGGAGGCGGTGGACCGCGCGACCTCGGCCAGCGTCGAGGCCATCACCGAGACGATCACCTCCGACGCCGGTCTCGACGAGGAGAAGGCCCGCCTGCTGGCCGTCGGCCTGGTCGGGATGAGCCAGGTCAGCGCGCGCTACTGGCTGCAGCACAACCAGTCGATGAGCCGCGAGGACGCCGTGGCGCTCACCGCGAACCTCGCGTGGCGCGGCATCGGCGGCGGGTTCCCGCTCAAGGACAACTGAGCCCGTGCCCGCCGTGGCGGTGCCGGGCACGCTCTGCAGCCCGCGAATCTACGCACCGCTGGCGGCCGCCCTGTCCGACGAACTGGACGCGGTCGACTGGATGACCGCGCCAGGTCCGTGGCGGATCGAGGACATCGCGGCGCGGATCGCTTCCCGGATCGAGCAGCACGACGGCGGCCCGGTCACGCTGATCGGGCACTCGACCGGCGGCTGCATCGCGACGGTCGTCGCGGCCACCCGGCCGGATCTGGTGTCCGGGCTGCTCCTCGCGAACACCGGCGCGCACATGCGCGGCCACGGCGACGTCGACCGGATCCTCGCCGCGATCGCCTCCGCCTGGGGTCCTGACCTGCGCGCGGGCGTGCTCGACCGGTCCTTCGCCGTGCCGTTGCCGCCGGACCTGCGCGCTGAACTGCTCGGCTACGCCGCCCGGGTCCCGGCCGAAGCCGCGCTGGAAGTCCTGACGAGCCAACGGGATCTGGACCTCACGCCGCGGCTGGCGTCGATCCGCTGCCCGGTCACGGTGCTGCACGGAATCCACGACCGGGCCCGCACTCTCGCCGACGCCCAGCACCTTGTCGACCACCTGCCGGACAGCGAACTCGTCACCGTCGAAACCGGGCACTCCCCGATCTGGGAAGACGTCCCGGCCACCGTCGCCGCCCTCGAACGGCTCCGCTAGCTCACTCGCGCGGTTTTCGCTGCCGTGGCACCGATCTGGCCGCTCCGGGCAGTTCCACCAGCAACTGCTCGAGATGATCCGGCAGCGCACCGCACGGATCGGTCAGCCAGGCGTCGGATTTGCTTCGCCGGGACGGTTGTTCTCCGTCGGACAACAAAGCGACGTAACAGCCGTAGTCGATGGCGAACCCGTCGTAGAGCGTTCCCGGCCGCTTCCGGCTGACGATGCCGCGCCGCACCAGGTGCACGAGCCGGGCGTCGTACAGATCGCGCATCGCCGAATCCTGCGCGCCACCAGTGTGTTCGAGCAGGAAAGTGCGGGAACGCCGACGGCCCACCACCTCGTCGACGAGCCAGCGGAGCAGTGTCAACGCCGGTTCGTTCCCGGCGATGGCGGCGTATTTGTCGCGCAGGTACCAATCTTGCGCGGCCTGCCGGACATGCCGGATGCCGATGGTCGCCGTGTTCGCGTGCTGCGCGGCCAACGCGGCGATGTTGATCGCGTCCCGGGGCACGCCTTCGGCCGCGCGCACGAGTTCGGGAAAAGCGGTGCGGCTGAACGCGGTGGCCACGAATTCCGCGGGATCGTCGGTCACCGGCATCCGCGGTCGGACGTGATTGAGGAAGAGCTCGGCGAAAAACTGCCTCGACTGGCTTCGGCCGTGGTCGAAGAGGAGCACGTCGTCGAAGCTGACCGCGGAGGCCGCGTCCGCGCCGACCTCGATGCCGACGTAATCGCCTTCGCAGCCCGGTTCACGGAACCGGGACCGGCGTTCCATCGCTGCGATCTTGACCGTCGCCCCGCGAGTCGGGAGCACGCTGCGGCGCAGCAGATCCGCCAGCAACGGTTGCAGCTCAAGGGGAATCGAACTCCACTCGTCCAACAGCAGCCACAGCCGCGCCGGCGCCAACGCGGCCGTGATCCGCGCCAGCGCCCGGCTGAGCGGCCCGAAGATGACCTGATGATGCTCGATCCCGGTGCGCCGCAACCGATCCGACGCCGTAACCGAATGACGGCTGCTGCCCGACAACGTCACCTGACCGCGCGGACCGCCCGGCCCCCAGGACGCGGAAGCGCCCGCACCAGTCGACTTCTCCGTGGCACCGCCGACGGTCGTCTCCCGCTCGACATTGCCGACGACCTCGACCGTCGTCGCCGCCTCGGTCAGCTCGTCCAGGCCTTGCAGCAGGTCTTCCTGGTCGGCGACCCTGGTCTCGATCGCCGTGGTCAGCAGCTGTTCGTGCACCGCTTCCAGCGTGTCGACCAGCAGCTGAGTACCCCGCAGCGGCACCGGCAGCTGCTGATTCGCGTACAGGCCGCTGGTGGAACCGACCGTGCGCAAATCCAGGTATACCGCGACATCGTGGGTCTCTTCGACCAGATCGGCCAGGTACAGCAGGGCGTGCGTCTTGCCGGTGCCGCGGCGGCCGTACAGGATTTGATGGTCCGCGGAATGCAGCATCGCCGAGAACGAACCGGCCACCACGAAGGTTTTGGCCAGCGTATGCCGGTCCACGCTCTCCGCCCGCCGGGAAATAGCCATCAGGCTCCGGTTGACGTGCGCGCTCAGCGGCTGGCCCATGCCCGTCCTGTTCTGTCGGCGACATCCCAGCCACCCAGCGTGACATCGCCGGGCGGCCGGGAACAGCCGACAGTCAGGTACGAGCGCGAAAGAGGCGAACGCGCACGGTTACGAATGTGTGGCTCTCGTGAGTGTTTATGCCGGTTCTAACCGGCATAAACACTCACGAGACGCGCAGCAACGCCCCGATTCGCGTCGCGACCTCGCCCGCCCGCTCCTGCGGCAGCATGTGGCCAGCCCCGGGGAACCGGACAAACTCCGCATCCGGCAGCTCGTCCGCGATCACTTTCGCGTGCGGAAGCGGGCAAAGCCGGTCTTTCTCTCCCGCCAGCACTACGGACGGGGTGCCCCGCAGAGTCGCCAGCGCGACCCGGCAGTCATGCGTCGAAATCGCGTCCTGGAACGCACCGAGGCTCGCCGGATGCGCACACAACAGCTGATCCGCCACGAGCCGAAGGTCCGCGCGGCGCGGGTGATCGCCGAAAACGAGGAACCGCGCGCCCGAACGCACCATCGCCGGGCTCAACGGCAGCCGCTCGCCCTTGCGGTGCGACAACGCTTTCGCCAGCCGGCGCTCGAACCGCGCGGAGAACTGGCCCGCCATTCCGGGCAGCCCCAACGTGATCCGGTCCATCTGCCCCGACGACGTCGCCACGAACGCCGTCCCGACCACCCGGTCGCGGACCAGTTCGGGATGTCGCTCGGCCAGCGCCATGATGGTCATGCCGCCCATCGAATGCCCGGCGAGCACCAGCGGACCCGACGGCACGCGAGCGGTGATCAGCTCGGCCAAATCGTCGGCCAGCCGCGGAATCGTCCCGGTTTCCTTGGTCGCGGGCGCGGAACCGCCGTGCCCGCGCAGGTCGTAGCGCAGCGTCCGGACGCCAGGGCCGAGGTGGTCCATGACGCCGTCCCACGTGCGGTGGTCCTGCGTCCAGCCGTGCACCAGCACCAGCGTCACCGCAGCATCCGCAGGGCCGCTCGGTTCGACGTGCAGCGCACAGCCATCGCTGGTCACAAACCGATGCTCCCGCGCCGGATTGCGGAGCCGCTCAACGGTAGTCATTTGCCCTCCGGCAACAGAAAGGACTTGCGCCAGAACGGTTTCCCAGGCAACCCGACCAGACCGGACTCCTGCAGGAACGGCATGATCTTCTCCCCCGCCCACGCGATAGTCGCGCGCCAGTGCGGGTTGTTCAACGCCGTCTCGACGCCCTCGCGCGGCCGGATCCCGACCGCCTTGTAGACGTTCGGGTTGATGAACGCCCGCGTCACGAAGTACGAGATCAACGCGATGCTGAACTGCTGGTAGGCGACCTCCGCGCGACCCAGCTTCGCCATCCCGCGAGTGACTTCCTCCCGCGCGAAAGTGACGTGCCGCGCCTCCTCCAGCACGTGGATCCGGTTCACCATCCGGACCAGCGGCTGGATCTCCTCGTCGTTCATCTGCTCGCGCTGCAGCCGGTCGAGCACCTCCTCGGCGACCAGGATCGCGCCGTAGCGCGCCGGGCCGTAGGAAATGGTCGGCATCAGCTTCGCGAACTGCCGCAGCACCGGCACCGGACCGTAGGTCGGGCAGCCGATCCGCGCGGACATCCTCGCGAACATCGTGGAGTGCCGGCATTCGTCGGCGATCTCGGTGAGCGCGAACTGCGCGTGCGCCGTCGTCGGGTCCTGTTCGTAGACCTCCTTGAGCAGCATCTGCATCAAGAGGATTTCGAACCACAGCCCGGTGGTCGCGATGCTGGCCATCTCGTGTTTGCCCAGCTCGATCCGCTGCTCCGGGCTCAGCCGGTCCCACAGCGGAGTGCCGTAAAGCGACGAGCGCTCCGGCAGGATGTACCGCTTGCCCTCGACCAGCGGCGCGTCCCAGTCGATGTCGACGTCCGGGTCGTAGAACTTGTTCGCCGCCGACTTCAGCAACCGCTGTGCCGTCGCCTCCCGGTCGGTCACCTTGAGCGTCCGCGTCATCATCAGCCCCTTCCAGCGCCTGACTCGCCGTTGAATCGAGAAGCCGCGTCCCGCCTGTCGCCGCAGAACATGTAACCTGCGGTAACAGTTACCTCTGGTAGCATGACCTTCGTGATCGAACGTGTCAAGCGCTCCAGCAAGCAGTCCGGCAAGCAGGCAGCCGACACCGAACCGAGCAGCGGCAGTACTGGTGACGCCCGCCGCGATCGCTGGCGCAAGCACCGGATCGCCCGCCGCGCGGAGTTCGTCGAAGCGGCTCTGCGCGCGCTCGACGCGCACGGTCCAGACCTCGGCATGGAGGACGTCGCCGCGGAAGCCGGCGTCACGAAACCCGTGCTGTACCGGCATTTCGAGGACAAGGCCGACCTGTACGTCGCACTCGGCCAGCGCGGCACGGAGATCCTTTTCGAACGGCTGATCCCGGCGATCAACGCGGAACTCGCGCCGGTGCCGCGGATCCGGATGGCGCTCGACTCGTTCTTCGGCGTCATCGAGGAACACCCGAACCTGTACCGCTTGCTGGCACACGGCGGACTGCCGGGCAAAACCACCGATTCGGACGTCGTCGCGGAGGACAAGGAGGTCATCGCGACCGCGCTGACCGCGCTGCTCGGCGACTACATGCGGATGTTCAACATGGACTCCGGCGCGGCCGAACCGTGGGCGCACGGGATCGTCGGCATGGTCCAGAGCACCGGCGAATGGTGGCTGGACCGGCGCTCGATGGGCCGCGATTCGGTGGTCGAGTACCTCACCCAGATCATCTGGGCGGCGATCGACGGGCTCACCCGCCAGCAGGGCGTGGTGATCGACCCGAACCTGCCGCTCGAGGAGAACAAGGTCGTCCAGCTCGGACGCACCGAGAACGACACCGCAGACGCCGCCGACACCGACGCAGGCTGACGAGAGGACCCCGGATGAGCGACGAAGACGGTTACACGGGCGCGGCGACCCTGGTCGTCGACGGCACGGAGATCACCGCGGACGTCGATCTGCGCGGCTATTTCCAGCCGATCGACGGGTATTACCACTGGTACGGCCGCGTCGCCGCGGACCCGAAGCTGGCCGAGACGGTCGGCGGGCGCAAGAAGGCGTGCGAGGTGCGGATCGGCGAGCACACCGCCGAGGGCGAGCTGTCCGATCCGGACCCGTGGGGCCGCTACCGGCTCACCGGCACGTCCACGCCGCCGTTCGCGGTCCCGAAGACGCTGGCCGAGGTCGAGGAAGCCACCGCCTGACCAGTCCCCGAAAAGCCGTGAAGGGCCCCTTGAGGGAATCTGATTCCCTCAAGGGGCCCTTCACGGACCGTTGAAGCCCGGCTGGCTCAGTCGCCGACGCCGAAGCCGACCTTGCGGACGTCGGACGGGGCGATCTCGACGTACGCGATGCGGTCGGACGGGACCAGGTACTTGCGGCCCTTCTCGTCGTTGAGGCGGAAGAGCCCGTCACCGGCCGTCAGGGCCTCGGCGACCAGCTTCTCCACCTCTTCGGGAGTCTGGCCACTGGACACCACCAGCTCGCGCGGCGTGTCCTTGATGCCGATCTTGACCTCCACGTGGGACCTCCGCTGAAAACTCGTTGTGACTACGCCCGGCAAGGCTAACCGAAGCGGGCCGCCCCGGTGGCGTGCGACCAGCAGGTGATTCGCGACCACTCGCTCAGCCCAGCCCCAGCGCCTGCATGCGCTTGGTGTGCCCTTGCTGCAACCGGCGGAACAGCGCGCCGATTCCCGCGAGATCGCCGGAGCCCGCGACGATCAGTTCGGCCAGGCCATCGCGCTCGGCCACCACGTATTGCGCCTGGGTGAGCGCCTCGCCGAGCAGCCGCCGCCCCCACAGCGCGAGCTTGTCGCGGGCCTTCGGATCGGCCTTGATCCCGGCCGCGACTTCGCGCTCGGCGAACGCCGAATGCCCGGTGTCGGCGAGCACGGTCAGCACCAGGTCTTTGGTCTCCGGGTCGAGCCAGCTCGCGATCTCGCGGTAGAGATCGGCCGCGAGCCCGTCCCCGACGTACGCCTTGACCAGCGATTCCAGCCACGACTTTGGCCGGGTGGAGCCGTGCCACGCGTCCACTTGCGACACGAACGGCGCCATCGCGTCCTCGACCGCGACGCCGTTCGCGGCCAGATGCTTCGTCAGCAGATCGAGGTGCCCGATCTCGGCGGCGGCCATCGAGGCGAGCGCGGCGCGGCCGGCGAGCGTCGGCGCGCTGCGGGCGTCCTCGGCCATCCGGTCGAACGCGGACAGCTCCAGGTAGGCGATCACGCCGAGCAGGTCGACGACGCCTTCGCTGATCGCAGATGAAGAAGAGGCGGGCGCTGGGGTTTCTGCAGGCCTGGCTTCAGCGGGGTCGGTCACGGCGACGAGGGTATCGCCGAACCGCAGGCCCGCGCCGCGAAGAGACCGATCCCACGCCGCGCCGCCGCTCCCGGTATTCCCCGGAAAACAGCTGACCAGGTACACTGCGGACGGATAAACAGAGCTTCGCCGCGCCGGACCGCGTTTTTCCCAGCGGTCCCGGGAGCGGCGGGAACCAGGCGAACGGCTGGCGCCACCAGAGCGACCGGAGTTCACCGCAAGTGTGCGTGCACGCCTCCTAGCGGCATTCCCGGGAGGGCGGCTCCGGCACCACTGGCCTCCAGCAGACGAGGCCGCAGGTGCGAGTCAGGCCCCCGGTCGAGTGTCGAGTGACAACCGGCCTGTGCGCGCTGGTCACGAGAGAGGCGATCACCCTGACCGCAGAACAGTCCACAACCGAACAGACCGAAACCGCGCAGGCCACCGCCGCTGTCGCCCTCGAGCACAGCGAAAACGGACCGGCCGCGCTGGACACGTCGCACCCGCTGCAGGCCGGTGCCCCGGTGACCGAGGAGTCGCCGACGTTCGCGTCGTTCGGTGTGAAACCCGAAATTGTCAAAGCGCTCGGCGAAGCCGGCATCGAGCGCACCTTCGCCATCCAGGCGCTGACCCTGCCGCTCGCGATGGCGGGCGACGACCTCATCGGCCAGGCCCGCACCGGCATGGGCAAGACGCTGGGCTTCGGCGTCCCGCTGCTGCACCGCGTCGAGGTGCCCGGCGACGGCACCCCGCAGGTGCTGGTCGTGGTGCCCACGCGCGAGCTGTGCATCCAGGTCGCGAACGACCTGAAGGGCGCCGGGAAGCACCTCGGCATCCGCACGCTGGCGATTTACGGCGGACGGCCGTACGAGCCGCAGATCGAGGCGCTGCGCAAGGGCGTCGACGTCGTCATCGGCACGCCCGGCCGGCTCCTGGACCTCGCCGAACAGCAGCATCTGGTGCTCGGCAAGATCCGCGGGCTCGTCCTCGACGAGGCCGACGAGATGCTGGACCTCGGCTTCCTGCCGGACATCGAGCGGATCCTCCGGATGGTCCCGGACGAGCGGCAGACCATGCTGTTCTCCGCCACGATGCCGGGCCCGATCATCACGCTCGCGCGCACGTTCCTGAACCAGCCCACGCACATCCGGGCCGAGGAGAACGACGCCGGCGCGATCCACGAGCGCACCTCGCAGTTCGTCTACCGGGCGCACTCGATGGACAAGACGGAGCTGATCGCGCGGGCGCTGCAGGCCGAGGGCCGCGGGCTCACGATGATCTTCAGCCGCACCAAGCGCACCGCCCAGAAGGTGGCCGACGACCTGGTCGAACGCGGTTTCGCCGCGGCCGCGGTGCACGGCGACCTCGGCCAGGGCGCGCGTGAGCAGGCGCTGCGCGCGTTCCGCTCGGGCAAGGTGGACGTCCTGGTGGCGACGGACGTCGCGGCGCGAGGCATCGACATCGACGACGTCACGCACGTGATCAACTACCAGTGCCCCGAGGACGAGAAGACCTACGTGCACCGCATCGGCCGGACCGGCCGCGCGGGCCGCACGGGCGTCGCGGTCACTCTTGTCGACTGGGACGAGGAAGCGCGCTGGAAGCTGATCTCGGACACGCTGAGCCTGGACCTGGCGGAGCCGGTGGAGACGTACTCGTCGTCGCCGCACCTGTTCAGCGACCTGGGCATCCCCGAGGGCACGAAGGGCCGTTTGCCGCTGTCGAAGCGCACGCGAGCCGGCCTGTCCGCGGAGAAGGAAGAGGACCTGGGCGGCAAGCGCCGAGGCCGTCGCGGGTCTTCCGGGCCTGCTTCGCCTTCTGCTTCGGAGGAAGAGGCTCCGCGCAAGCGCAACCGTGCCCCGCGCAAGCGGACCCGCGGTGGCGCCCGCTCGGCCGCGGCTATCGAAGCCGCGGACGCCGCCGCACCCGCCTCGTCGGGTTCGTCGAGTTCGTCGGGTTCGGACCAGCAGGAAGACCGCCCCCGGACCCCGCGCCGCCGCACCCGCTCGGGAGCGGACGCGACCGGCCCGGCGACGTCCACCGGCAACGCCACCCCCGCGACGACGTCCGACTCCGGCGAAACCGGAGACCGCCCGGCACGCCGCCGCCGTCGCCGTCGTCCGTCCGCATCTGATACACCTGCGTCGGCAGACTGAGCGACACACCGGGGAGTCAGTTACGTGAACGACCACGGGAACGGCGAAACGCCCCCCGAACCTGGATCGAACGTAGCGGGCACTCCCGCGAATCCCGACGAACGCCCCCGGCCGGACCTTCCGGCCGGGGCGCACGTCTCGGATGAGGATGCTGGTTCGGGTGCTGGGGCGGGTTCGGACGAGTCGGCCTCTGCTGCTCCGTCGGCTGGGGACACCGGTCTGCAGGCTTCCAGCGGCACGGGCGAGAAGGCTTCCGCGGAACTGACTTCACCGGGTGCCAATCCGGCCTCGGCAGCCTCGGGTAGCCGCTCTGACGCAGCCTCCTCCGAACCGGCCGAGGCCGCTGCAGGCTCCGCCGCGTCAGCCTCGGCCGAACCCGCTGCCCCAGCCGTTCCCGGCTCCCACGCAGCGGATCCTGTCACGCCAGGCACCGAAAAGGCCTCCGGCGAACCAACCGAGGCCGCTGCAAGCTCCACCACGCCAGCCTCGGCCGGCCCCGCTGCCCCAGCCGTTCCCGGCTCCCACGCAACGGACCCAGTCACGCCAGCCGACGCCGCTGCAAGCTCCGCCGCGCCAGTCTCCGGCGACTCTGCCGGAAACACCTCCGCGTCAGCTGCGCCCGGCTCGCAGGCCGCAGACCCCGTCGCGCCAGCCACCGAACAGGCTTCTGCCGAACCGACCGCGTCGGCTCCCCGGCACGCAGCTGCCCATGCGGCGATCCCGCCGGT
Source organism: Amycolatopsis sp. NPDC059235 (assembly GCF_042754125.1). Taxonomy (NCBI): domain Bacteria; kingdom Bacillati; phylum Actinomycetota; class Actinomycetes; order Pseudonocardiales; family Pseudonocardiaceae; genus Amycolatopsis; species Amycolatopsis sp. NPDC059235. The sequence goes on along the minus strand of NZ_JBHZAG010000081.1, from coordinate 29,722 downwards.
CACCCCCGAGGAACAAACCGGCACGATCGCGCGCGTCACCGACGCCGGGGTCACCAGCACCCCCGCCTACGGTTCCGAGAACCTCCTCCCCCGCCGATCCGCCGCGGATCCCGTTGCGCCGCCGGGGAAAGCCCGCCGCTCGCCGTGGAACCGGGGCCGGGACCGGGTGATCGCGGGGGCGATCGTCGTCGTGGTCGCGGTGGTCGCCGCGATCGTCGCCGGCACCAGCGACAACCTGCACACCAGCCGCGCCCTGGCCGATCCGCCGCACGCCCTCCCCTCGCCGCCGACGGCCGTCCCCGGGTCGATGACGCAGCTGTGGCAGGCCCCGAGCTCGGCGACGCCCATCCCGATCGGACAGTCCGACACCGTCACCACCGCGGACGGCAGCGAGGTCGCCGGACGCGATCCGCTCACCGGGCAGGTCCGCTGGCACTACACCCGCGAAAACCTGCAACTGTGCACTGTGGACGCCGCCTGGGGCCGGGTGAACGCCGTGTACCACAAGGCAATGGGCTGCAGCGAGGTCACTCAGCTCGACCCCGCCACCGGCCGCATCACCGCCCAGCGCAACGGCGACGCCGAACTGGGCACGCGCCTGGTCAGCGACGGCAGCCACGTCACGACCACCGGCAAACATCTCCTCGACACGTGGCGCGACGATCTCGTGAAGAGCATGGAGTACGGCAAAGTCCCGTTCCTGCAAAATGCGAACAAGCAACCGCGCCCCAACTGCACTTACGGAACTGTAGCAATGGCCGCCGACAAAATCGGCGTCATCGAACGCTGCCCAGGCGACCGCACGGATCGCCTGACGATTTACAAGGCGACCGCCGAGCACGAGGACGAACCGAAGGTCACCTACACCGCCCTGCTGGCCGGCAAGCGGGCCCGAGTGATCGCGATGTCGGGCGACCTCACCGGTGTCCTGCTGCCGGATCAGAAGCTGTACGTCGTCTACGGCGCGGACGGTTCGCAAAAAGCCGCCTACCCCATGGATCTCCCCGCCTCGGACGTAGCGAACGACCCGGCCGGCGGCACCGAAGCGACGACCCGTACCGCGGCCGGGATTTACTGGTACACCGGCTCAAAAACCGTCGCGCTGTCCCGAGACGACCTTTCGCCCCGCTGGACCCTGGACGGCACGCTCGGCCCGGGAATCACCTTCGCGACCCAGTTGGTAGTCCCGATCCGCGGCGGCCTGGCCGTACTGAACGAAACGAACGGCGCAACGCTACGCACAGTCGGCGTCGACCGCGGCGCCTACGCGGGCCCGATCCGCCTCACTGCACTGGGCCCAGTACTGCTGGAACAACGCGGCCCGACTGTCGCCGCCCTGCACTGACCGCCTCAGAACCACCACAACACGCAGAACGCCGCCGCCGCGACGGCCACTACGCCAACCCCCGCCACCGCCGCCACTTTCCCGACCCGACGGTCGGCGATTCGTTGCAGCGCAAGCGCAATCACTGCGGCGAGGGGATGTCCGACCAGCTTGAGCACGCCGGGTCCGGACGCTCCGTTCACTAGGCACAACCCGCCGACTACCAGCACCCCGATGGCCAGGACCGCCATCCCCGCTGCGACGGATCCGGTGAACCCTCGCCACCACCGCCCGCGAGCCTTCGGCCTCGCGGAGGGCCCGGGGTGCGCGGGTGCCGCTTCGACTGGCGCTTCATCGCCGCTGGTTGTGCTGTGTTTCTCGGTTGTTTCGTGGCTAAGCGCAGCCGCGGGTCTTACGTCGGTGTCGTTGGTCGACGTCGAGTCATGGATAACCTCGGCCGCACCACTCGCCTCGGTGCCGTTGGCCGACGTTGAGTCACGCATAACCGCACCAGCGCCGCCTACGTCAGCGCCGTTAGCCGGTGCCGAGTCATGGATAACCGCAGCCGCGCCACTCGCCTCAGTGCCGTCAGCCGACGTCGACTCATGCATAACCGCACCAGCGCCGCCTACGTCAGCGCCGTTAGCCGACGCTGAGTCATGGATAACCCCAGCCGCGTAACCTTCCGCGGCGTTGTCATCCCGCGCCGAACTCCGTGACGCCGCTGCCGTGCGCTTCTCCGCCGCCGAATCAGCTCCTGCACGGTCCTCGACCGCATGGCCGTGCGATGCACCGCCGCCGTTCAACGTTGCGTCGCGCGCGCCCGCGCGGTCGCTGCCCGCACGGCCTCGTCCCGCATGAACGCTGGCATCCGCTGTCGCGCCACCGTGTACATCGGCACCGCCATCGTTCAACGTCGCGTCGCCCGCGCCATCGCTGTCCGCGCGGTCGTTCCCCGCATGAGCGCTGGCGTCCTCGGCACGGCGTCCGTCACGAACCCCGCCGTGTCCGGGGGCAAGATCCGTTGCCACAGCGGCAAAATCCTTCCTCGCTATCCCGCGAACCCCCAGCCTGTCAACCGCGGCGCCGCGACTCCGGCTAGCACCACTCGCCTCGCCACCGGCACGAGCCCCGGCCGGGCCGGCACCAGCACCTGCACCAGCACCTGCGCCAGACTCAGAACCGGTCCCAGACTCACGCCGGCCCGCTTTCTCGATCTCCGGTGACGCCACGATCCTCGGGTCCCATCCACGTCTCGGGAAATCCCCTACGGCGCAAGCAAATCCCACGGTTGCGCGGCAGGAGCGGTCTGCTGTCCCGCCACGCAGCTCGGGCGGAAGTCGCACCATGCGCAGCGGCGGTCGGGGCGGGCGGGGAACAACGTGTCTCCGTCACCGCCTGCCTCAAGGGTATCTGCTGCCAACCGCAAATCCCCGGCGGTCTCCTCGGCGCGTTCCAGGTGCCGCTTCAGGGTTTCCGGGGTGTGTTCCGCCGCGGCGATCGTGCCGGACGGCAAATGGTGCAACTCGACCTTCGTGCACGGCATGCGCAAAGTGCGCGTCGAGGCTACGGCGTACATCGCCAACGCCTGCGAAGCCCTCGCCTCGTGTTCGTCCGGCGCGCGGCGGCCGGTTTTGTAGTCCACGATCACCAGTTCGCCGCCGCGCTGGTCGATGCGGTCGGCCCTGCCCTCGATGATCATCGTCGGGCGGCCGCCCGTGGTGCTGACCGGCGCGGAGACCCAGCGTTCCAATCCCACCGGATCGTCGCTGACGTCGTTGTCCTCCACGTACTCCGCGACCCAGCCCTTCGCTCGCGCTCGGTAGCGCGCGGCCTGGTCGTCGTCGGCGAAACCGGCGTCCTTCCAATGCTCGGACACCAGCGCGATCCCGCGCTGCGGCGTTCGTTTCGCCACTGGCAGGTCGAAAAGCGCCCGCAACGCGTTGTGCACCACCGCGCCCAGCGTGCTGTGCGCCCACGGCCCGGTGCGCTGCGGCGTCGGCCGGTCGAGATAAGCCAGCCGGTACCGGCGCGGGCAATCGTCAAAAGTGCTCAGCCGTGCCGGCGACACCTTGGTGAGCCGTTGCGGTTGCTCGACGCCGAAGTCGAACCCCATCTGTTCTTTCACGCCGCCCCCTTCCATCGACGCCCACGCTACGCACCCCCACCGACACTTTCCGGCGTGGGCTAGCCGCCCGCGATGAAGCCCTGCACCGAATTCGCGACCAGCTCCACCGCGATCGCGGCGAGCAGCAGGCCGGCGATCTTCGCCAGGAGCGTGATGCCGCTTTCCTTGATCAGCCGGATGACCACGCCGGAGAACCGCATGCAGGTGTACAGCACGAAATGCACGGTCACGATCGCCAGCGCGAGCGCGATGTACGCGCCAAGATGACCGTCGGCCTGGCGGACGAACACGATGGTCGCCGCGATCGCGCCAGGACCGGCCAGCAGCGGCGTGCCAAGGGGAACGAGGGCGACGTTGACGTCCTCAGCCGCCTCGGGCTCATTACTCCCCGCATTGCCCATGAGCAGCTGCAACGCGATCAGCAACAGCAGCAGGCCACCGGCACCCTGAAGCGCGGGAATCCCAATCCCCAAGTACGCCAGGATCGCCTGCCCGGCCACCGCGAACAGCGAGATGACCAGCAGCGACACCAGTACCGCCTGCCGGGCCGCTTTCACCCGCGTGGCCATCGGTTTGCGGCCGACCAGGCTCAGGAACACCGGCACCGTGCCGGGTGGGTCCATGATCACGACGAGGGTGATCGTCGCGCTCATGAAGAGCTTCGCGTCGAAGAAATCCGAGACGGCCATCTCAGCCCTTCACCACTTGGAAGCCGGTCGCCCGCCCCACCAATTCCTCCAGCTGGTCCGGTTCGGTCGTCTCCTGGCCGAGCCCGATGGTCTTGTTCGTGCCGTGGTAGTCGCTGGACCCGGTGCGGATCAGGCCCAGCTCGTCGGCCAGCTCGCGGGTGCGCGCCCGGGTCGCCGGATCGTGGTTGGGATGGTTGACCTCGACGCCGGTCAGTCCGCGAGCCGTCAGATCGCGGAGGGTGTCCTCGCTGATCGTCGCGCCGCGGCTGAAGGCGAAGGGGTGCGCGATCACGGTAACCCCGCCGGCCGCGCTGACCATGTCAATCGCTTCCTCGACCGGAGTGTCGCGGCGCGCGACGTAGTAGCCGCGGCGGCTGTGCAGGTAGTCGGCGAAAGCCTCGTCGACGGAGCTGACCAGACCCGCGCGGACGAGCGCCTGCGCGAGATGCGGCCGTCCCGCGGGCGAGTCCGCGGGCAGCAGGCTCAGGATCTCGTCGGCGTCGACCGGGAGGCCGTCGGCGGCCATGCGCTCGGCCATCCGCCGCAACCGGGTGCGCCGTTCGACGCGCAGCCGCGTCTGCTCCGCGACGATCGCGGGCGCGGTCGGGTCGAAGAGATACGCGAGCAGGTGCACGCTGATCTCGTAGCCGGTGTCCGGGTCGATCGAGACCGTCGACAGCTCGGCGCCCGGCACGAGCGTCATCCCGGCGGGCAGGGCCGCGGCGGCCGGTTCCCAGCCCGCGGTGGTGTCGTGGTCGGTGATCGCGACGACGTCGAGACCGGCACGCGCAGCGGCGCCGACGAGCTCGGCAGGGCTGTCGGTACCGTCGGAGGCCGTGGAGTGGGCGTGCAGGTCGATGCGCATCGGACCTATTCTCGACGATGCGCTGCGTCACCTCGGCGCCGGGACCAGTGCCGACGCGCCCGGGGTCAGCCGACCGGCTTCTTGCCCCGCGCCGCGCGCTGTGCCTTGATCATCGAGAACCGTTCGGCCTGCTTCTGCTTGTCGCCGAACACGAGCTCGGAGATCGTGTCGTAGAACTCCTCGGGCCGCGGCAGGTAGTCGATCCGGTTCAGCGCCTGGATCTGGCCCGCCGACTCGACGACCATCGTGCCGTAGCCGAGCATCCGGCCCCAGGCCGAACGCTGGTAGGTGAGGTCGGTGACCTTGCTGATCGGCATCATCAGCACCTTGGTGGTGAAGACGCCGGTGGTCATCACGAACCGTTTGTCGGTGACGACCAGCCGTTCGACCCACCATTCGATGATCACGTAGGCGAACCGCAGCACCACCGCCAGCGCGACGTACCAGAGGATGTTCTGCACCACCCACATCGAGGGCGGCAGCAGATACGACACCAGCACGCACACGATCAGCAGCGCGGCCGCCTCGAACGTGTCCCAGAGGAGCACCGCCCAGTGGCGGCGGATCCGGATGACCCGCCGCTCAGTGTCGAGGAGGTACTCGTCAGGGTCGCGTGGCGCGAACATAGTCCGAGGGTATCCCCTGTCGTCAGTGGAAGATGTTGCTGACGAACGTGATCACCGATTCGGCCGAGCTGCGGAGGAAGTCCACAATGTTGCTGACAAGACCAGCAGCATGGCCCGGCTGAGCGATCACGAAGAACAGCACCAACGCGATACCCACGAGTCCCGCAAGCTTCTTCGCGTTCACAGCGATCAATCCCGTCTCTTCCATGACACCCGGAAAACTGACTTTCTACGTTGTACCGCACTGACCACTCACGCGGGAGGAAAGTCCCGCGCATGGGTCAGCCAGGCGCTCGAAGTGTACCGTACGGCTACTCTCCGTGTACAGGTTCCCGGACGCTAGGGGGTGCGGCCGGGGTCGGCTACGTTCGCGGGATGGCTCATCTCGAACGCTGCGTCGGCGGCATTGTGTTCGACGACCAGGGCAGACTCCTGCTCATCCGGCGCGCGAACGATCCAGGGAAAGGCCAGTGGTCGCTGCCCGGCGGGCGCGTGGAACCGGGCGAAACGGACCACGAAGCGGTGGTCCGGGAGCTTCGCGAAGAGACCGGACTGGACGTGAGACCGCACACATTGGCCGGGTCCGTCGTCCGCGGCGCCTACGACATCCACGACTACGAATGCACGTGGACCGGCGGAATCCTCACCGCGGGCGACGACGCCTCCGACGCACAGTGGGTCAACTCGGCCGAACTGGTCAATTTAGACGAAGCGGGCCACCTGGTGGACCAGCTCCTGATAACCCTGCGTGACTGGAATCAGGTGCCGACCGCGTAACTCAGAGCGGTTATTTACGCATTGCCCCGCGCCGCGTCCGCGATTCGGAACGGATTGCGGAGTTGTCGGAAAGTTTCGCAGGCGTTCAAGCATCCGCGATGAGCACGGAAAATGCGCGGAACGCTTATTCGATATCGCCGGACGCGCATCGGTTCGGGCATCCCGGCCACCGCGGAGCACTGTGACTGATGGGGTGAATGTGACACAGGTTACGCAGGGTGCCGGGGGCCGTCGTGAGTGGCGATCCCGATGAGAACCGCGATCGCCACTCACAAGACAGCTCAGGGCAGCCAGGTCATCCGCTGGCCGTGCGGCGCCGTCCGGGCCAGCGCGCGGGCCTCGGGTTTCCCGTCGATCCAGGTCGTCAGGCCCAGCACCGCCATCGCGGGCTCGCTCTCAGCCGAGTCGCCCGAGGAGAGGTCGTCGCGTCCGGGCAAGACCGTTTCCAGCCCGGCCTTGTAGAACTCCTGGCTGACCCACCACACCGGCCGGGTCGAGGACAGCCGTCCCAGTTCGGCCACGAAGTCCGCCCGCCGGTCCCAGACGTACGCCAGCGCGTGGCTCGTCAGCACCACCAGCGGCAGTTCCGCCGGCAACCGCGCGGCCGCCGAAGCCAGGTCGTCCACCGCGTCCCCGGCGATCAGCTCCGGCGTGTGCTTCCGCTGTTCCGCGGCAGCCGTCCGCAGCAGCCGGATCCGGTCGACCTGATCGGCCCAGACGCACGCCTCCAGCCACGCCAGCTCGTCCTCGTCCGAGAGGTCCACCGGAGCCCGGTCCAGGCCCACTCGAGCCGCGACAGCGACCTTCTTGGGCAGCTTGGGCAACTTCGCACCAGCCGCGACGTCAATCGCGCAGTGCAGCCCGACCGCGGCCTTAGCCGGGCCAGCCGTGAGCTGCTCGCCGCCGTCGCATTGATAGCGGTAGCCGAACCGGTCGAGCCCCAGCAGCAATCCCGCGCTGCAGCCGACCTCGAGCAGCGCGATCTTGCCGCCCGCTTCCTTCGCCGCCGCAGCGACCGCCGGGTACAGCAGCGCGGCGCGGCGCACCTCGTTCGTCTGCGTGTAGCGGGTCGAGATGATCTCGCGGGCCTGGTCCGCGCGCTCCAGCAGGAACGAGCGGAACAACGGCCACGTCTCGCTGTCGACGCCGTCGAAACCGCCGACCGACGGGTAGTACCGCGACAGCGGATGGATCGGGTCCGCCTGCACCAGCCGGTGCGCGGCGGCGAACAGCAACGTCCCGCGCGCTTCGCCGCCGCGAGCGTCAGTCAGGAGCGCGGCGACGTCGTCGTCCTCGGCCGCGTGCGTGGCGAGGTGGTCGTACAGCGGCGAAACCCCGCGCGCCTCCGTTTCGGCGAACCTGCGCAGCGTCTGCTTGATCTTCTCCAGGGCGATGGCCACCCGTGCTCCTCTTCGCGGCGGATCGATCACTCGTGCGGCGTCGGGCGGCCGGGCTGTTCGCCGCCGCGGGTGTCGCCGTAGGACCGTTTCGGCACCATCACTTTGCGCCGGAATATGCACACGATGGTGCCGTCCTGTTTGTACCCTCGCGTCTCGACGTACACCACTCCCCGGTCGTCCTTGGACTTCGACGGGGTCTTGTCGAGCACCTCGGTCTCGCCGTAGATCGTGTCGCCGTGGAACGTCGGCTTCACGTGCTTGAGCGATTCGACCTCGAGGTTCGCGATGGCTTTCCCGGACACGTCGGGCACCGACATGCCGAGCAGCAGCGAGTAGATGTAGTTGCCGACCACGACATTCTTGCCGAAATCGGTCGTCTCGCCCGCGTAGTGCGCGTCCAGGTGCAGCGGGTGGTGGTTCATCGTGATCAGGCAGAACAGATGGTCGTCGTATTCGGTGACGGTCTTGCCGGGCCAGTGCTTGTAGACCGCGCCGACCTCGAACTCCTCGTAATACCGGCCGAATTGCACGCATGCGCCTCCTGTCCGGGTAACACCTGCCGAACCAGGTGCGACACGTATCCGTGGTGAGGAGTACCCTCGACCATCGGTGATCGCGCGTCAACGCGACCCCTGCCACTTCGCACGCCCTGGCGTGCCCCGGCCGAAAGGAGGTGAGGAACCGCCCATGAGCAGTGGTGATAGTCCGCTCCCTAGTAGTACGTGCGTTCCCGCCTCGCCGGTCGGCCTTCTTCCTTCCTGGTAGGCCCGCGTCCGGGAACTCACGGTGCCGCCGGACGGACCCAGTCCGCCTGGCCGTCGTCTTCGTGTTCCACGAACGTCTGCCCAGGAGAACCCATGCCTGCCATTCCCTCGCTAGGCGGCCTTCGCGGCCGCGGCAACAGCCGGGCCAAGGCCAGCCTCGAGCGGCCGATCCCGGTGCCGCTGTCGGCCTACGTCGTCGATTGCGCGGTGTATGTCGACGGCAAGCGGCTGCCCGGGCGCTGGACGCACGCGGAGGCGATCCGCGAGGTGCGCAAGCGGCACGCGGGGTTCGTCTGGATCGGCTTGCACGAGCCCGATGCCGACCAGATCCAGGGCATCGCGGAGACCTTCGGGCTGCACGAGCTGGCCGTCGAGGACGCGCTGGAGGCGCATCAGCGGCCGAAGCTGGAGCGCTACGACGACACGCTGTTCCTGGTGCTGAAGACAGTCCGTTACGTCGAGCACCAGTCGCCGACCACGGCGAACGAGATCGTGGAAACCGGCGAGCTGATGGTGTTCCTCGGCCGCGATTTCGTGATCACCGTCCGGCACGGCAACCACTCCGGCCTCGCCCGGCTGCGCCGCGACCTCGACGACGACCCGGAGCGGCTCGCCCTCGGCGCGGCGGCGGTCGTGCACGCGATCGCCGACCACGTGGTCGACCACTACCTGGAGGTCACCAGCCGGATCGAGGCGGACATCGACGAGATCGAGGCGCAGGTGTTCGCGCCGCGTTCGTCGGTGAGCGCCGAGCAGATCTACCTGATGAAGCGGGAAGTGCTCGAACTGCGGCGCGCGGTGGTCCCGCTCGCCACGCCGGTGTCGCGGCTCGCCGAGGGCTACACGCGGCTGGTGCCGGACGAGGTCCGCTCGTATTTCCGCGACGTCGCCGACCACCTCGCGACGGTGTCCGAACGCGTCGCGGCGTTCGACGAACTGCTCAGCACCCTGGTCGACGCGACGGTCGCGAAGATCTCGCTGCAGCAGAACACCGACATGCGCAAGATCACCGCGTGGGCGGCGATCATCACGGTGCCCACGATGGTCGCGGGCATCTACGGCATGAACTTCGACTACATGCCCGAACTGCATTGGCAGTTCGGCTATCCGATCGTGGTCACGATCATTCTCGCGATCTGTCTGCTGCTGTACCGAATATTCCGGAAGAACGGCTGGCTGTAGCCGCCCTCGCGGTCCCCCTTTCTTCCCCCGGTAGCAGGAGGTTTGTCTCGTCATGTCCCGGTTGCTGTCCAACCTCAAGTTCTGGGCTCTGGCCCTCTGCCTCATGTGGATCGTCGGCATCGTCGCGATGATCGCGCTCAACCCCGGGTTCGCGCACGGCATGAAGTGACGCCGCGTGCGCCGTAACCTTGGCGCATGCCGAAAGCGCTGGTGGTGGCCGACGAGGCCGACGAGCGGCTGTGGACCCCGGCGGTCCGCTCGCTGCGGGTCGACCTCGTCGTGGCCGCCGGCGATCTGCCGTTCGCTTATCTCGAGCACCTCGCCGGCATGCTCGACGTGCCGTGCGTGTTCGTTCCGGGCAATCACGATCCGGACCTGAGCGGCTTCACCCGTTACGGCGGACTGTCCATGAAGGACGGTTTCCCGACCGAATGGCCCGGCCCCGCAGGCGGAATCAACGCCGACGGCCGGATCGTCGACGTCGCCGGGCTGCGCATCGCCGGGCTCGGCGGTTCGATCCGCTACCGCGACGGCCCGAATCAATGGACGCAACGCCAGCAGGCGCGCCGGGCCCGGCGGCTGGAACGGCGTTTCCGGTGGCGGAAATGGCGGGACGGCAACGGAATCGACATTCTGCTGACGCATTCGCCGCCGCGGAATCTCGGCGACCGCGAAGATCCGCCGCACCAAGGTTTCTCCTGTCTGCACCGCACGATCGAAACCCTGCGGCCGCAGTGGCTGCTGCACGGACACATCCACCCGCACGGCGAACCGGTGCCCGACCGCGTGGCCGGCCGCACCCGGATCCGCAATGTGGTGGGCTATCAGGTGATGGAGTTCCCGCGATGACCCGACCGACCGGTTTCCCGCGTGCCGACGCCGAAAACGACTTCCTGCGAGCCCGGCGGCGGCAGGTGCTGTCGCGGCTTTCCACGTGGCTGCGCCGGGAACCCGACGACGTCAACATCATGCTGCCGTTCCACGAAGTGGTGCAGGCACTCGGTTACGTCAGCGAAGCGCGGATCGGGACGCGAGTGATCACTTTGGACTCGATCGTCGGCACCGTCGACCGAAGCCGCGACTTCGACCGCCGCTTCCGCCCGACGTCCGCCCGCGTCCGGCAACGCTGGGAGCGGCTCGCGCTGGCCGCCCGCCGAGGCGAGGCGATCCCGCCGATCGAGGTGTACCGGATCGGCGAACTGCACTTCATTATCGATGGCCACCACCGGGTTTCGGTCGCGCTGGCGCAGGGACTGTCCACAATAGAAGCTTCGGTGATCGCCGTGCGCACCAAGCTGAACCCGAGCGGCATCCGGTATCGCGGCGACCTGATCGTGAAGGACTACCGGCGGCTGTTCCTGGAACGAGTGCCGCTGTCCGGCCATGCCCGCGCTTCGGTGCTGGTGACGGATCCGTGGAACTACGCGCAACTCGGCGAACACGTCGAGGCGTGGGGTTTCCGGCTCATGCAAGACGAAGGCAGGTTCACCGACCGCGCGACCGTTGCGCAACGCTGGTTCGACGAGGAATTCACACCGGTGGTGGCGATGTTGCGGCAAGCCGACCTGATCGGCGACCGCACCGAGGCCGAGGCGTACCTGTGGGTCGCCTGCGAGCGGTACCGGCTGATCCGGACGCACCGCTGGGACGAGGAGGTCATCGAAACGCTGCGCGCCCAGCAGTGACTTGTCAGGCTGACCCTGACGTGTCAGGCTATCCCTGACACTGGGAGGTTGTGATGTCTTCGTACTGCTCGTTCTGCCTGAAACCAGCCGACGAGGTGGCCAAACTGATCGCCGGCTCCGGCGTCTACATCTGCGACGGCTGTGTCGGACTGTGCGGCCAGATCCTGGCCGGGGAACACGAGCCCGGGACGCCCGAGGTGACGCTGTGGGAGCGGAAAACGGATGAGGAAATCCTGGAGAGCATCCCGCGGATGGCGAAGGTCAGCGCGCAGACGGACGCGCGGATCCAGGAGCAGGTGGATTTGCTGCGCACGCGCGGAGTGGCGTGGGCGAGGATCGGCGAGGCGCTCGGCGTGACGCGGCAATCGGCGTGGGAGCGGTTTTCCGCCGAGCGGAAATGAGACTGGCCCCCTCCCGTTTGGTGGCGGAAGAGGGCCGATCGATCTCAATGGCTTTTGCGGGCTTTGCGGCGGCCCGATCTGGGCCGATCAGTCGTCGCGTGCGGCCGCCCCCTCAGACGGCGCGCCCAGCGGGTCAGTCGCTGGGGATGATGGCCCACAGGATCAGGTATCCGATGAACTGCGGCCCCGGCAGCAGGCACGAGACCAGCGCGAGCACCCGGATCTTGCCCGGCGTGGTCCCGAAGCGACGGGCCAGCCCAGCGCAGACGCCGCCGATCATGCGCCCCTCCCGCGGCCGGCTCAGCCGGTGAGTGACAGGTGCGGTCATCGTGTTCCCCTCCCGTTTGGGTTCGTACCTCTATGTCACCACGTGCGGGGCCGGGGCACATCGCTCCGCGGGACGATCCGGACCCCTAAGGGGATGGGGTCCGGGAGTGGGGAGGAATCGGGGTCGGGGTGGGAACTCGCAGCTCAGCGCACTTCTTGGGGCAGGAATCGAGGGCGGGTCGGGCGCGTCCGCCGCGCCCCAACGCCGCATTGGGTGCGTCAGATGCACCCAATGCCACATTGGGGCGCGGCGGACGCCGCCCGGGCAAAGCCGCGCGGCGTGGAATCCGCGTATCGCCCGGTCGGCCGACCGCAGCCCGGTCACTCGCCACCGAGCGGCAGGTGCAACCACTCGCCGGATCGGCCCAGGTGCCCGCTGGCAACCCACCCGCCGACCGAATGCCTGCCAACAACCCCACGAACCCGCATCACCCGAGTCCCGCCGACAACCCACTCGCCAGACCGACCTAGGCGCCCGCCGCCAACCCGCCGGTCAACCGAATGCCCGCCAACCACCCCACGCACCCACCCCACCCGAGCCCCGCCAACAACCCACGAGCCAGACCACCGAGCCTGTCCGCCGAAACCCGCTCCCCCGTTTGCCCACCCAGAACCTCCCCCACCAGCGGTGATGACACAGCGAAGTGTGGGATTTCCCGGCGGGGGCTGGATTTTTCGCCACTCACGGTGATACTGCACCCCGTGCGTAACCCACTCGGAGTCCTCGCGGTCGGCTGTTCGGTGCTTCTCGCCGCGTGTGTCGGATGTTCCGCGGAGTCTGCCCCGGCGGAGCAGGCGCAGTCGCAGTCCACGCCGGTGCCGCTCAGCGCGATCGCGGCGCTCGGGGACTTCGCCACGCTCGATTACTGCAGTCTCCTCGACCCGAAGCGGCTCAAGAACGCCACCGCGGACACGCCCGATTCCTCGTTCACCGCTTGCCAGGCGGACTTCGTCCAGGCCGGGCGACCGAGGACCGTCAGTGTCGGGCCGCTCGCGGCTGATCGCGATCCCACCATCAAGGCTTACGACTACGCGGGCAAGGTGCCAGACGGCGTTTCCGTGCAGCAGGCCGGTTTCGTGCCCGACCGGACGTGCGGGCGGGCGATCACGTTCGCCGACGGGGTTCGGCTGGCCGTTTCCATCACCGACCGAGACGATCGCGGCAGTGCCGAGGAGCGGTGCGCCGCGGCGGACGACGTTGTCGGCGGGGTGCTCGACGCGGTGACCGGCAATCGGGTGCGGCATCCGCAGTTGCCGGATCGGTCCTGGGGCCGGGTGGATTCCTGCGCGATTCTCAGCGGGTCCGGCGCGCAGGGCGGCGACGCGACGGCGGGGATCGCCGGGCATTCCTGCATTCTCGACAAGGTGAGCCTGGAGTTCGCGGTGGTGCGGCAGGCTCCGGCGGGGCCGTCGGAAACGCTCGGCAACCGGATGGCCCGCGTGGCCGCCGACGGGGCGTTCTGCCGGGTCCGGACGGTGCAGCCCTCCCCTGCTACCCCGGGACGCGCGGAGCAGGCGACCGTAAGCGTGGTCGACACCAGCGGTGCGGGCGGGGACGCGGCTTGTCCGGCCGCGCGCACCGCTGCCGCGACGGTCTTCTCGCGAATCCCCTAAACGTCCGTGAAGGGCTCCTTGAAGGAATCTGATTCCCTCAAGGAGCCCTTCACGGACCGGTCAGCTCAGTCGGAGTAGGTGAGGTTTCGGCCGTTGGACGGGTCGAAGAGCTTCACCTTGTCCGCGTCGAACGAGATCTGCAGGTCCTGGTTCTCCGCGGCGGCCGATTCCGCCGACAGCCGGGCCACGATCAGCGATTCCGCGCCGGGGACGTCGGCCGAACCGCTGTCCGCGGCCAGTTCCGCCAGGTCGGCCGAGCTGGCGACGCCGCCGTCCACGGTGAAGTGCGCGAACTTCTCCGAACCCATCGACTCCAGGACGTCCACGTGCGCGGTGAACGTCGCGCCCTCCCGGCCCGGTTCGGCCAGGGCGGCGTCCTCGAAGTGCTCCGGGCGGATGCCCATGATCACCTCGCGCGGGGCGTTCGCTGCCTCGGCCATCCGGCGGATCCGGTCGGTGAGCGGGGTGGTGCCCAGCGAACTGCGCAGCTGGCCGTCTTCGAGCGTCGCGGGGACGAAGTTCATCGACGGCGAGCCGATGAACCCGGCCACGAACAGGTTCGCCGGGTTGTCGTAAAGGAACTGCGGCGAACCGATCTGCTGCACGTACCCGGCCCGCAGCACCACGACGCGGTCGCCGAGGGTCATCGCCTCGGTCTGGTCGTGCGTGACGTACAGCGTGGTCGTGCCCAGCTGCTTCTGGATTTTCGACACCGACGTCCGCATCTGGCCGCGGAGCTTGGCGTCCAAGTTGGACAGTGGCTCGTCCATCAGGAACGCCTTCGGGTTGCGGACGATCGCCCTGCCCATCGCCACCCGCTGCCGCTGCCCGCCGGACAGGTTGGCCGGTTTGCGGTCCAGATGCTGGGTCAGGTCGAGGATCGTCGCCGCTTCCTCCACTTTGGACCGGACGATCTTGTCGTCCACTTTGGCCAGCCGCAGCGGGAACGCCATGTTCTCCCGCACGCTCATGTGCGGGTACAGCGCGTACGACTGGAACACCATCGCGATGTCCCGGTCCTTCGGAGCCTTCTCGTTGACCCGCTTGCCGTCGATGCGCAGTTCGCCCGAGGAGATGTCCTCCAGCCCGGCGACCATGTTGAGCGTGGTCGACTTCCCGCAGCCGGACGGGCCGACCAGGATGATGAACTCGCCGTCGGCGATCGTGATGTCCACTTCGGACACCGCGAGCGCGCCGTCGGGATAACGCTTGGAAACTTTGTCGAGAACGATCTCAGCCATGGGTCAGCCCTTCACCGCACCGGACGTCAGCCCCGCCACGATGCGACGCTGGAAGAACAACACGAACAGGATGATCGGCACCGTGATCACGACCGCGGCCGCGCACACCTGGCCGGTCGGGTCCTCGAACTGCGAAGACCCGGTGAAGAACGACAACGCGGCCGGCACCGTGCGCGACGCCTCGGTGGACGTCAGCGAGATGGCGAACAGGAAGTCGTTCCAGCAGAGGATGAACACCAGGATCGCCGTGGTGAACACGCCCGGCGCGGCCAGCGGCGCGATCACCTTCCGGAATGCCTGGGCCGGCGTCGCGCCGTCCATTTTCGCCGCCTTTTCCAGCTCCCACGGGATTTCCCGGAAGAACGCGGACAGCGTGTAGATCGACAGCGGCAGCGCGAACGTGATGTAGGGCAGGATCAGCCCCGGCCAGGTGTCGAACAGCCCGAGCCCGCGTTCGATGTTGAACAGCGGGGTGACCAGCGAGACCTGCGGGAACATCGCGATCAGCAGGGAAAGCCCCACCAGCAGCTGTTTCCCGGGGAAATCCAGCCGGGCGATCGCGTACGCCGCCATCGTGCCCAGCACCACGGCGATCACCGTGGAGATCACCGCGATGCCGATCGAGTTCACCAGCGCGCGCAGGAACTCCGTGGTCTGGAAAATGTCCGCGTAGTTCTTGAGCGTCCATTCCACCGGGATGAAATTGCCGTCGGTGAGCGTCGCTTTCGTCTTGAACGACAGCGAAAGCACCCACAGCACCGGGACGATCGCGAACACCAGCACCAGGATGTCCAGCAGGCCCCAGCCGACTTTGCGGCCCGTCGTGGCCGCACCTCCGATAGCCATCAGCGCTTCCCCCCGTCGTCCGTGCCGGGCGCGGCGGTGCCGAAGACCTTGATGAAGAGGAACGCGATGATCGCCACCGTGATGAAGATCAGCACCGCCATGGTGGAGCCGATCCCGAGGTTGAGCCCCTTGACCAGGTTGTCGTAGGTCTGCATGGACACCGATCCGGTGTCCTGCGCGCCGCCGGTGAGCACGTAAATGTTGTCGAAAATGCGGAACGCGTCGAGCGTGCGGAACAACAGCGCGACGAGGATCGCCGGTTTCATCACCGGCAGCATCACCTTGGTGAACCGCTGCCACGCGGTCGCGCCGTCCATCGCCGCGGCCTTCAGCAGGTCGTCGGGCACCAGCGCCAGCCCGGCCATCAGCAGCAGCGCCATGAACGGCGTCGTCTTCCACACCTCGGCGAGAATGATGATGAACAGCGACGGCCACTGGTCAGTCAGCGGCGCGACGCCCTCGCCCAGCGCATTGGCCAAGTACCCGGTTTTGGGCGTCCACGCGAAATACCACGAGAACGCGGCCACCACGGTCACGATGCCGTACGGGATCAGCGCGACGGTGCGCACCAGTCCCCGGCCGACGAGTGTGCGGTGCATGATCAGCGCGAGCCCCATGCCGAGCACGAATTCGATCGCCACCGATACGACGGTGAGGAACATCGTGGTGCCGAACGCGGTCCACCAGTAGGAATTGGTGAGCACCGCGGCGTAATTGGAGAAGCCGATGAACTCGTGCTGCGACGGGAATCGCAGGTCGTAACGCTGCAGCGAAAGCCAGACCGAGTAGATGATCGGGTATCCGGTCACCGCGATCATCACGATGAAGGCGGGCGCGCACAGCCAGAGCCCGAGCCGCCGTTCCGCCTTCTTGCCCTCGGAAAGCGCCGGCTTTCCCTTGCGGTGCGCCGCTTCTTGCGTGGTGGCGGCGGGATCCTGGACGGTCACGGGATCACTCCCTTCGACTGGAGCGCGTCATCGAGCTGTTCCCGCATTTTCTGCGCGGTCGCCTGCGGATCGATCGCCGACGGCGGGGAGATGATTTTCGACATCACCGTGGACAGGTTCTGGTACACCGGAGTGAGCGGCCGGACCGCGGCGGTTTTCAGCGCCGACAGAATGGCGTCGCGCATCGGGTACTTCTGGGCCATGTTCGGGTTGTCCGCCGACACCGGCTTGCCCGGGTCCACCGGCACGTCGTCGTGGTACACCGACTCGATCGTCGGCGGCACCCCGTCGTTGATCGCGGACACCTTCTGGTTTTCCTTGCTGCGCAAGCACAACGCCGCTTCGTACGCCTCGGGCTTGTGCTGCGAGTAGGAGCTCACCGCGAGGTCGAACCCGCCGATCGTGCTCTTCGACGGAATGCCCGCCTTCGCCTGCGGATACACCGCCCACTTGAAGTGCGACAGGTCCTGCGGCTTTTCCTCGGCGTAGGAGGCGTAAACGAACGGCCAGTTCAGCTCGAACGCGGCGCCGCCGCTCTGGAACGTCCGCCGGACGTCGTCCTCCTTCTGGTTCGTCAGCGACGGGTCGGTGATCCCCGACGACGTGACCTTCTTCAGCAGTTCCAGCGCCTGCACCGCGCCCTCGTCCATCACGACGGATTTCCCGTCGTCGGACAGGATGTGCCCGCCGAGCGATTCGACCAGCGTGTTGTAGATGACCACCAGGCCCTCGTACTGCGCGCCGGTGAACACGACGGAATACGGTTTGTGCTGGCTCTTGAGCTGCTGCGACATCTGCATCATCTCGTCCCACGTCTTCGGCGGGGTCGGGGTGATGCGGTCGTCGTACCAGAGCAATTGCACGTTGGTGTTCTTCGGCGCGGCGTAGAGTTTTCCTTGGTACGTCGCGGTTTCCAGCGGGCCCTGCAGCACGCCCTCGGACGCGGCCGTCTTGTTCTGCCCGGTCCACTCGTCGACCCAGCCCGCCTCGGCGAACTCCGAGACCCAGGTGACGTCGAGGCCGAGCACGTCCATCGACGTGTCGCCCGCGGCGAGCCGGCGAGCCATCTGGATCCGCTGGTCGTCCGAACCGCGCTGCAGCTTGTTGTAGACGATCCGGTACCGCCCGGCGGCGGCCTTGTTGCAGTTGTCGACGACCGTCTGGAAATGGTCCTCCGGGGAGTAGTAGACGTTGATCGTCGTCCCGGAAGCCGTTCCGCAGCCTGCCGCCAGGCCGCTGGTCAGCATGCCCGCGGCGAGCAGTGCCCCCGCGCGGGTAGGTCCTCGTTTCTTTCCGCTGGGCCGTTTCTTCCCCATCCAAGCCTCCTCGCCGTGTGCACACGGTGCCTTTCGACACCGCCCCCAGACAGCACGCCGCGACGAGGCGGACCCGAGCCAGCACCCCGACGTGCCAGTTGCCGGCAGGCCGCGCTGGAGGACACGACCGGCCAACCGGTGTCGGACAACCTATGCCCGGGGATCACCCGTCGCAAGCAGGGTCGGTAACGATTCAGCCAGGTGCGCGCGAACCATCGGAAAGACGGGTGAAAAAGTCCCGTGGGTATTTACGCCGTGGCGGGCGGCGGGCGCAACGCCAGCTTGGCGAGCAACTCGCGGCCCTGCTCCGCGCTGCGCGGCTGGCACAGCACGTCGTACCGGCCGGCGACGAGCTGGCTCGCCGACGAGAAATCCCTGCGCCCGCGCGAGGTGCGGTACCCGATCGCCGAGAAAGCCAGGCCGGACAGGACACCGAGCACCAGCCCGGTCAGCAGCTGCAGGGTGAACCCGCCCTGGTTGACGAACATCCCCAGCAGCAGCCCGGCGAACAGGCCGAACCACGCGCCCGACATCGCGCCCGCGGCGAGCACCCGGCCCCACGACAGCCGTCCGATGACGCGTTCGACCAGCATCAGGTCGACGCCGACGATCGTCACGTCGGTGACCGCGAACTCGCTTTCCGCCAGGAAATCGACCGCCTGCTGCGCCTCGCCGTAGGTCGTGTACGACCCGATCGGCCAGCCGGTGGGCGGGGTCGGGAGCCGCGGAAGCCCGGCCGCGCCCTGGCCGCCACCAAAGGGACTGCTCACCATCATCACCTGCGCACTCGTCCGGTCCGAGGGCTCTATCTTGTCAAGAACCGGCGGAGCGCGCGAACTCCGGCGAGACGCGGGTCAGGCTTTGTAGTCCCGCAGCAGGCCGCGGCTGATGATGGTTTTCTGGATTTCGCTGGTGCCCTCGCCGATCAGCAGGAACGGGGCCTCGCGCATGAGCCGCTCGATCTCGTATTCCTTGGAGTAGCCGTAACCGCCGTGGATCCGGAACGCTTCCTGGGTCACCTCGGCGCAGTACTCGCTGGCGATCAGCTTCGCCATCCCGGCCTCGACGTCGTTGCGGGCGCCGGAATCCTTCAGCCGGGCCGCGTTGACCATCATCAGGTGCGCGGCCTCGACCTTGGTCGCCATCTCCGCGAGCTTGAACGCGATCGCCTGGTGCTGCGCGATCGGCTTGCCGAAGGTGGTGCGCTGCTGGGCGTAAGCGATCGCCAGCTCGAACGACCGGATCGCGATCCCGCAGGCGCGCGCCGCGACGTTCACGCGGCCGACCTCGACACCGTCCATCATGTACGAGAAGCCCTTGCCCGGAGCCTCGCCCAGGACCTTGTCGGCACCGATCTTGAAGCCGTCGAACACCGCTTCGGTGGTGTCGACGCCCTTGTATCCCATTTTGTCGATCTTGCCCGGGATCGTCAGCCCCGGAAGCACCTCGCCGAACCCGGACGGCTTCTCGACCAGGAACGTCGTGAGGTTCTGATGCGCCTTCTCCGCGCCCTCGTCGGTCTTCACCAGCAGCGCGATCAGGTTCGAGGAACCGCCGTTGGTCAGCCACATCTTCGCGCCGTCGATGACGTAGTCGTCGCCCTCGCGCTTGGCGCGGGTCTTGATCGCCGCGACGTCCGAGCCAAGGTCCGGCTCCGACATCGAGAACGAGCCGCGGACCTCGCCGGTCGCCATCCGGGGCAGGAAGTGCTGCTTCTGCTCCGGCGTCCCATGCTGCTTGATCATGTGCGCCACGATGAAGTGCGTGTTGATCACGCCGGACACGCTCATCCAGCCGCGCGCGATCTCCTCGACCACCAGCGCGTAGGTGAGCAGCGATTCGCCGAGGCCGCCGTACTCCTCGGGGATGGTGAGCCCGAACAGGCCCATCTCCTTCATGCCCTCGACGATCTCCGCCGGGTACTCGTCGGCGTGCTCCAGCGCCTGCGCGTGCGGGATGATCTCCTTGTCCACGAACGACCGCACCGTGGACAGAATCTCCTGCTGCACATCGGTCAGGCCGGCGGTCCGGGCGAGACGGGCCATGAGCTCAGCTCCTCACTGCGGGCGACGCCGGCTCCCGGCGCTGGGGTTACCGGGGAGTATGACTGGTTCGCGCCCGAGCGGCTATGAGGGTGCTCACGCCGGGCCCCGGTTTCCCCCGTTAAGGTGCGGATAAGGTGCTGATCCACCCGAAACCGCGAAAAGGATCCCGATGAGCGAGGCCAGCGACGACCGGGACGAGCCCGCCGGCCGCGACGGCTACACGCACCCGTCGTACGAGCACCAGCCCTATCCCCCGCGAGGCCCGCAGCCGGGCGCGGGGCTCGCACTCGGCTCGCTGGTGTGCTCGATCGCCGGGTTCGTGGTGTGCGCGCCGATGGCCATCGCCGGGATCGTGATGGGGCACATCGCGTTCTACCGGGCCCGGCGCGGCCGCGGCACCGGCGGCGCGCTGGCGGTCGCCGGGTTCGTGATCGGCTATGCCGCGCTGATCGTCTGGAGCATCGTGCTCCCGCTGGTCGTGCACGCGCTGGTCCAGTCCGGAGTTTTCGGCTGATGCCGCCGCGATTCCCGGTAGCGTCGTCCTTCGAACCCGGCACCTCGAGGGAGCCCCGATGACCACTCCGTCCGACCGCGAACCGGCGTCGTACGAACCGCCGCCGACCGCGGACCCCGCTCCGTACGAGCCGCCGGCCACCGCCGACCCCACGCCGTACGAGGCCCCGGCGGACGCCGTCCCGTCCACTTCGGAGGCCGACCCGCTGGTTCCCCCGCCAGGCTGGACCGCGCCCGACCCCGGCCCGGTCGCGCAGCTGCCCGGCGACCAACCGGCTCCCGCGGCACCACCGCCCGCGTCGCCGTATCCCGTTGCGCCGCAACCGGATCCGTTCGCGCCGCCGCCCGCGTACCACGCCTTCCCGGCTCCGCCGCCGTACGGCGCGCCCTACCAGCCGTACGCGAACAACACCGACACCGGCCTCGCGACCGGCGCGCTGGTGTGCTCGCTGCTCGGCCTGGCGACCTGCGTTCTCGCGGTCCCCGGGCTCGCGATGGGGCACGTCGCGCTGTCCAAGGCCAGCCGCAACGAAGCGGGCGGACGCACCATGGCGCTCTCAGCCGTCGTGCTCGGCTACGTCGCGGTCGCGCTGTGGGTCGGCTTCTTCGTGACGCTGGTGGTCCTCGGCATGAACGGCTACCTCGACCGCTGATCCGGCACGTCGCTCGCCTCGACCTCGGGCTCGGGTGGGGCGACCTGCCCGTTGCTGACCGGCTCCGGAGACTCCACTGACTCCGCCGACGTCCGCGGCTCCGGGGGTTTCGCGGCCGGTTTCGCCGGAGGATCGGTCCGCGCGTCCAGGAACCGCAGCAGTTCCACCGGGAACGGCAGCACCAGCGTCGAGTTCTTCTCCGCCGACACCTGCACCACCGTCTCCAGCAGCCGCAACTGCAGCGCCGCCGGGGTGTCCGCCATCGTCGCGGCGGCCTGGGCGAGCTTGTGCGAGGCCTGCAGTTCGCCGTCCGCGGAGATCACCCTGGCGCGGCGTTCGCGTTCGGCCTCGGCCTGGCGCGACATCGAGCGCTTCATCGACTCCGGCAGCGCGACGTCCTTGATCTCCACCCGGTCGATGTGGATGCCCCAGTCCAGCGCCGGGCTGTCGATCATCAACTCGAGGCCCTCGTTGAGCCGTTCGCGGTTCGACAGCAGGTCGTCGAGGTCGCTCTTGCCGATGATGGACCGCAGCGACGTCTGCGCGACCTGACCGATCGCCGACCGGTAGTCCTGCACGTGGACCGCCGCCAGCACCGGGTCGACCACCTTGAAGTACACGACCGCGTCCACCCGGACCGTGACGTTGTCGCGGGTGATGCCGTCTTGTGCGGGCACCGGCAGCGTCACGACCTGCATGTTCACCTTCTGCATGCGGTCGGCGATCGGCAGCAGCAGCGCGAGCCCGGGGTCGCGGACCTCCGAGCGCACCCGGCCGAAACGGAACACCAGCCCGCGTTCGTACTGCTTCACCACGCGCACCGCGGAAGCGAGCCACACCCCGCCCGCGACGACCACCGCGCTGACAATCTCGACGATCATGGCAGCTCCCGGGTTCGCCAAACCCTTTGTCCACCCACTGTACGCGCGGAAGACGACCCCGGAAACGGCTTGCGCGGCCGACCAGGATGGGCGTTGTGACCGTTTTGGAAATCCCGCCCGCCTTCGCTGAACGCGCCCCCAAGGTGCTCGGCCCGGAAGCCGTCCCGTGGCTCGCGTCGCTGCCCTCGCTCGCGCAGCGGTACGCCCGGAAGTGGGAGCTGGAGTTCGAGGACACCGCCCGGCACGGCTACGTCGGCGTGGTCCAGCCCGCCCGGCGCGCGGACGGCTCCCGGGTGGTGCTCAAACTCGGCTGGGTGGAAGAGGAATCGCGCCACGAACCGCTCGCACTGTCCACATGGGCCGGTCGAGGATCGGTGCTGCTGCACGAGTCCGTGCCCGAGGACGGCGCGATGCTGCTGGAGCGGCTCGACGACAGCCGGACGCTGGATGACGAACCGCTGCTGCCCGCCGTCGAGATCATGAGCGAACTGGCCCGGCGGCTCGCCGTGCCCGCGCCCGCCGAACTGACCCGCACGCTGTCCGGCATCGCCGAGGAACTGCTCGAAGAACTGCCCAAGTCCTGGCGGGAACTGGGCGAACCGCTCCCCCGCCGCGAACTGGACGCCGCGCTGGCGGTCTGCCGCGATCTCGGCCCGGAATCAGGCAACGCGCTGGTGAACGAGGACCTGCATTACGAGAACGTGCTGTCCGGCACCCGCGAACCGTGGCTGGTGATCGACCCGAAGCCGCTCGCCGGCGACCTCGAATACGGCGCGCTTTCGTTGCTGTGGAACCGGTTCAGCGAATCCACACTGGACTCGAAGCTCGCCGCGAGCGGTCTGGACCGCGACCGCGCCAAGGCGTGGACGCTCGTCCGGGCGGTGCAGAACCGGCTGTGGCACGCCCAGGATCTGGTCGATTTCGGCGGTTTGGCCGAGGACGACGACGGCCCGTCCGCGCAGGAGCTGCCCGCGCTGACCCGATGGGCGCTGCTTAGCTGAGAATTCGCCGAGTCGCGGCACGAGCGCTCGCCGACGGCAGCCGATAGTGTCGGCGCCATGGCAGGCACAAACCGGGTTTACGCAGCACAGCTCGCCGGTCTGCCGGTATTCGGGCCCGACGGGGAATCGATCGGCAAGGTCCGCGACGTCGTCGCTGGCCTGCGGCTCGACCAGCAGCCGCCGCGGATCCTCGGCATGGTCGTGGAGCTGGCGACCCGGCGGCGGGTGTTCGTCCCCATGCTGCGGGTCACCTCGATCGAACCGAACGCCGTGACGCTCGCCACTGGTTCGGTCAACATGCGGCATTTCCACCAGCGGCCCAACGAGGTCCTGGTGTGCGGGCAGCTTCTCGACGCGCACGCGACGCTCACCGGCGCGGA
Organism: Amycolatopsis sp. NPDC059235; assembly: GCF_042754125.1. Lineage (NCBI taxonomy): Bacteria > Bacillati > Actinomycetota > Actinomycetes > Pseudonocardiales > Pseudonocardiaceae > Amycolatopsis > Amycolatopsis sp. NPDC059235. The sequence goes on along the minus strand of NZ_JBHZAG010000081.1, from coordinate 6,117 downwards.
AACGCGGGTGACGGTGGTCGACGCGGCGATGGAGCCGACCCGCACGCGGGACTGGGTGCTGGCGAAGCTCGCCGTCCGCGAGCGCTCGACCCGGCTGGCGCTGGGCCGCCGGCGCGCCGCGATGCAGGTGCTGCCGTGGAACGAGGTCGCCGGCCTCGGGCTCACCGACCTGGCCGGACAGCCCCAAGGCGCGGGCCAGCTGCTGATGCTGTTCGACACGATGCGCGCGGTCGACGTCGCCGCGACCCTGCGCGACCTGCCGATCAAGCGCCGCCACGAGGTCGCCGACGCGATGGACGACGAGCGGCTCGCGGACGTCATCGAGGAACTTCCCGAGGACGACCAGAAGGAACTGCTGGCCTACCTCGCCGAGGAACGCGCCGCGGACATCCTCGAGGCGATGAACCCGGACGACGCCGCCGACCTGCTCGCCGAACTCGCGCCCGCCGAGCAGAGCCGGCTGCTGGAACTGATGGAGCCGGAGGAATCCGCGCCGGTCAAACGGTTGCTGGCGTATTCGTCGGACACCGCGGGCGGTCTGATGACGCCGGAGCCGGTGGTGCTGACGCCGGACGCGACGATCGCCGAGGCGCTGGCACACATCCGCAACGCCGAACTCCCCGCCGCGCTCGCCAGCATGGTGTTCGTGTGCCGTCCGCCGACCGAAACGCCGACCGGCCGGTTCGTCGGCGTCGTGCATTTCCAGCGGCTGCTGCGCGAACCGCCCGCGGAGCTGGTGGCGAGCGCGGTGGACACCGACCTCACCGCGCTGCGCCCGGAGGCGACGCTGTCCGAGGTCACCCGGTATTTCGCGGCGTACAACCTGGCGTGCGGCCCGGTCGTCGACGCCGAAGACCACCTGCTCGGCGCCGTCACCGTCGACGACGTGCTCGACCACCTGCTGCCCGACGACTGGCGCGAAACCGGACTGCACGACGTCACTGATGGCGCCGACGGCGCCGATCTAGAGGAGGCCGAACGTGCCTGAACTCGGTTCCGGCCGCAGGCTCGACCAGCCGCGCGGCCAGGCCCGGCTGCGGCTGAACATCGACCCGGACACCTTCGGCCGGTTCACCGAGCGGATCGCGCGGTTCCTCGGCACCGGGAAGTACCTGTTCTGGCAGACGCTCATCGTGGTCGTCTGGATCGTGCTGAACCTGGTCGCGGTGTCGATGCAGTGGGACCCGTACCCGTTCATCCTGCTCAACCTGGCGTTCTCGACGCAGGCCGCGTACGCCGCGCCGCTGATCCTGCTCGCGCAGAACCGCCAGGACGACCGGGACCGCGTGTCGCTGGAGGAGGACCGCACGCGCGCCGCGCAGACCAAGGCGGACACCGAGTACCTCGCCCGCGAACTGGCGGCGCTGCGGCTGGCGGTCGGCGAGGTCGCGACCCGCGACTACCTGCGCGGCGAGCTCGACCGGCTCCGCGACGATCTCGACGTGGACTCCAAGCCGCGCAAGGCCAAGCAAAGCTGAACTGGGCAGTACGTACGATGGAAGCGTGACTGGTACACAGCAGCTCCCCAGCGTCGACGACGTCCGCACCGCGCTGAAGGACGTGTACGACCCGGAAATCAAGAAACCGATCACCGACCTCGGCATGGTCAAGGACGTGGCGGTCGGCGACGACGGGGTGGTCGACGTCGGGATTTACCTCACGGTGGCGGGCTGTCCGCTGAAGGCGACGCTGACCGCGGACACGAAGAAGGCCGTCTCGAAGCTCCCCGGCGTCGCCGACGTGCGGGTCGAGCTGGACGTGATGAGCGACGAGCAGCGCACTGAGCTGCGCAAATCGCTGCGCGGCGACGCGGCGGAGCCGGTGATCCCGTTCGCGCAGCCGGGTTCGATGACGCGGGTCTACTGCGTGGCGTCCGGCAAGGGCGGCGTCGGCAAGTCGTCGGTGACGGTGAACCTGGCCGTGGCGATGGCCGAGCGCGGGCTGTCGGTCGGCGTGGTGGACGCGGACATCTACGGCCACTCGGTGCCGCGCATGCTGGGCGCGCGGGAGAAGCCGACCAAGGTCGACACGATGATCATGCCGCCGCAGGCGCACGGCGTGAAGGTGATCTCGATCGGCATGTTCACGCCGGGCAACACCCCGGTCGTGTGGCGCGGCCCGATGCTGCACCGCGCGCTGCAGCAGTTCCTGGCCGACGTGTTCTGGGGCGACCTGGACATCCTGCTGCTGGACCTGCCGCCGGGCACCGGCGACATCGCGATTTCGGTGGCGCAGCTGATCCCGAACGCGGAAATCCTCGTGGTGACCACGCCGCAGCAGGCCGCCGCCGAGGTGGCCGAGCGCGCGGGCGCGATCGCGATGCAGACGCGGCAGCGCGTGGCGGGCGTGATCGAGAACATGTCGTGGCTGGAAACCCCGACCGGCGAACGCATCGAGGTCTTCGGCGCGGGCGGCGGCCAGACGGTGGCGGATTCGCTGTCGAAGTCGGTGGGCTCGACGGTGCCGCTGCTGGGCCAGGTCCCGCTGGACCCGCGCCTGCGCGAACAGGGCGACGAGGGCACCCCCATCGTGCTGTCCGATCCGGATTCCCCGGCGTCGCTGGTGCTGAAGGACGCGGCGAAGCAGCTGTCGGTCCGGGCGCGTGGTTTGGCCGGGATGATGCTGAACGTGAGCCCTGCCGGTCGCTGATTTTGGACAGCGAAAGAGGCGTGCACCCTTTCTCGGGTGCACGCCTCTTTTGTTGTGCTTAGGAGGCGTGCACCGTCACCAGGAGGGCACCGGACTCGCGGAGCGTCACCTTGGTGTCGCCCGGCTTCGTCACCGTCCAGTCGATGTCCTCGGGCTTCTTCGCGGACACGTCGGCCGACTTGTCCGGCAGGTCCTGGACGTCGATGTTCTGCGACTGGTCGGACGTCACCTTGATCTTCACCTTGTTGCCGACCTTGACGTCGACGACCCCGGCCGGCGGCGTGACCTTCCCGCCCTGGTAGGCGACGGTGACCAGCACGTCGACGCCCGCCTCGCCGGTCTGCGCGCCGCGCTTGACGTTCGGCTGCTCACCGGTGGCACTGCCGTTCTCGCTCGCCGGGGCACTCGACGGAGCCACCGATCCGGACGGCATCGCCGGGGCGGGCACCGAGGTGTAGGTGGCGGGCGCTTTGGTGCTGGGCTCGTCGTCGGCACTGCACCCGGCGACGGCGAAGGCGGCCGCAGCGATCGTTCCGGCCAGCGCAGCCGCACGGCGTGACATATCGGGAACCTCCAGGGTCGGTTGAGCTGATGCCCTGAGGCTACCCAGCCTGATCAGCGCGTCGCGCGTCGGCTTGGCCAGTCGGTTTCGCACCGGGATTGCCGCGTACCGAGCGGCCTCCAGCGCGCCGGTCGTGAGTGGCGAGCACGGTTCTCTCACCGGGATCGCCGCGCACGAGGATCAGGTGGCGTCCGGATCCACCGGCGGACGCTCGCCGGGCTTCAACGGCTCCGGCTGCGGCAACGCGGTCTGCGGCTTGATCGTCGGAGCCCCGCTCGACCCGTTCCCGTTCCCGTTGCCGTTCAGCTCGTTCTTGAACCCGTTCAACCCCAGCGGATCCGAGTCCCCGTCGAACAAATGCTGCGTGACAACCCGCTTCGGGTCGAGATTGCGCAGGCCGCGCAGATCTTCGAGGGGTTTGCGCAGCTGGTCGAACTCCGGGCCCATCTCCTCGCGCAGCTGCTCGCGCGCGCCGGTCGCGAAGTCGCGGGCCTTGCGGACGCTCTTCGCCATCCAGGCCGCCGCTTCGGGCAGCCGTTCGGGTCCGAGGATGAAAAGCCCCGCGATGATGAGCACGAGGATCTCGCCCCAGCCGACACTGTCGAACACCCGTGAAACCTCCGCTCGGTGCTGCCCCGCCCAAGACTACCCGGGCCGTTTCGCGTCCCGGCAGGCCCGAACGTCGCACGGCAGCTACTGTGCCGATCGTTACTAACCCGACCACAGCCACGGCCGAATGGCTTCGCGGCGACGGTCACGTGCCGCGCGGGGGGTCGGCCTACTTTTGGCCGGATTAGTAAGAACGGGTGTCAGTCCGACCCGAGCGTGACGTCCACCACGAGCAGCGCGCCGTCGCGGGCCAGCTGCACCGGAACGACCTGGCCGGGGTCGTGGCTGCGCACCGCGACGGTCATCTCGGCGGAGTCGCGCACGACGTGGTCGCCGATCTTGGTGATCACGTCGCCTTCCTTGATCCCCGCGCCCGCGGCCGGCCCGCCCGGGGCGACGTTGCGCACCTGCGCGCCCATCGTCGACGAACCGGCGACCGTCGACGCCGAGTTGATCCCGATGTCGGCGTGCTTGACCTTGCCGTCCTTGATCAGCGCCTTGGCGATCTTGATGGCGTAGTCGCTGGGAATGGCGAACCCGATGCCGATGCTGCCGCCGTCGGAGCTGGACGAGCGGATCGCGGAGTTGATCCCGACCAGCGCGCCCCTCGAGTCGACGAGCGCCCCGCCCGAGTTGCCGTGGTTGATCGCGGCGTCGGTCTGGATGGCGGAGTAGGTGACCGGAGCCGCCCCGTTGTCGCCGCCCGCGGTGACCGGCCGGTCGAGCGCGCTGACGATGCCGGAGGTGATCGAGTTCTGCAGCGCCAGCGGCGACCCGACCGCGATCACCGCGTCCCCGACCTGCAGATCGGAGGACTTGCCGACCTGCATCACGACCGGGTTCGACACGTTGACCTTCACCACGGCGAGGTCGGTTTTCTGATCCGCGCCCACGACCTTGGCCTCGGTGCGAGTCCCGTCGTTGAACACCGCGGTGACCTTCGTGGCCGCGTCGCCGACCGCGGTCGCGACCACGTGCTCGTTGGTGAGGATGTATCCCTGCGGGTCGATCACCACGCCGGAACCCTGCTCGCCGCTGTCCGCCCCGGGCTTGACCACCTCAAGCGAAACCACCGCAGGCGCCACCCGCCGCGCGATGTCCGCGAGCGACCCCGGAGGCCGCTCCTTGGCCGCCTCCGCCTCGGAAATCGTGGCACTGCCGGTCAGCGAGGACCCGGTGTCCGCGACCCACCAGCCGACCAGCCCGCCCACCGCGCCGATCACCAACGCGACCACGCCGAGCAACGCCAACGCCTTCGGCTGCACCCGCCGCCCGAACAACACCTCAGGCAAGCTCAACTGCGCACCGCTGGGCAGCTTCGGCTTCTCGCCCTCGTCCTCCTCCGGGACCACCGCGGGCCCGGCCAGCACGGCCCCAGCCGCCGGATCCCGCCAAGGATCGCTGGTATCAGTCCACAACGGATCTTCCGCGGCGCCGTTCTCCCCGGAAGCCTCAAGCGGCCGCTGCAACCGCACACCCTCAGCCCCCGCAGGCCTGCTGAACGCCTCCGCGAGAGACTCGGGCGTCGGCGGCGCGAGACTGAGCTTCTGCTGCCCATTCCCGTTGGGCGGCGGGGTGTAAAGCTTGTCGAAGGCCCCCTCAACCCCGTGCGGACGCCCGAAGACAGCCGCCTGCTGCTGATCCACCGCAGGCCGCTCAAGCGGCCGAGGACCCAGCCGGTCCGTTCCCACGGCACCAGACTGGTCAGAATGAGCGTTCGGCTGGTCGGTCATCATTCCCCGGGAAGCGGTTCAGTAAGGCTTGGTGGACGATACCCAAGCCTAGGGAGAGTCTGCCCAGACCGCAGTGAAATGGCTGTTGCCTGCTCCTCCTCGCGCACGCACTCCCGCCCCCCACCCTGCCGAACTTCCGTGAGGGGAACCCTCACGGACTCAGAGTCCCTCAGGGTTCCCCTCACGCCCGCCGCAGTCCGCGAGAGACCCCTTCTTCACAGCCCACCCGCTCGCTCACCCGCCGCCGCCATGCGCCCCAATGCCACATTGGGTGCATCCCACGCACCCAACGCCACATTCGGCTCGCCCCACGCACCCAATGCCACACTCGGCTCGCCCCACGCACCCAATGCGGCATTCGGTGCGTCGCATGCACCCAACGCCACGTTCGGTGCGCCACATGCACCCAATGCCACATTGGGGGCGCAAGCCCCGGCCACTCACCAACCGCAGCCGATGCACCCACCCGTCAAGGCAGCCACACCCCCCGCACCCCGATACGAAGCCAAAAACACGGCGCGGGGGTGGGAGTGAAATGGTAATTTAAGCCGAGGAAAAGACACC
>NZ_JBHZAG010000080.1:0-45544 GCF_042754125.1 Amycolatopsis sp. NPDC059235 | reverse complement strand
GTACGTGAGGGGAACCCTGAGGGACTCAGAGTCCCTCAGGGTTCCCCTCACGTACTAGCCAGCGGGGCGGAGGGAGACCGGTGGCCGAGGGCGGGCCTCGGCGGCATGGTACGCGTCGCCGAGTTCGTCCAGAACTGCGTTTGGCTCGGTGCGCAAACGGGACGGCAGAGTCTGCACCACGGCAATACCCAGTGCCGCGTAGCGAGTATTTCGATGCAACGTTCGTGCGTAATCGTTCGAGCGAAAGTGAAATTCCATCGAGTCGATCTCCCACGCCAATCCGACATCGTCCCACCAGAAATCAGGTCGCCCCGCGTAGTGGCCCGAGCGGTCGTAAAGCGCGGCGTTCTGATGAGTTGGCGGATTCGGAAGGCTCTTGGCTAATTTCTGTGCCTCGGCTTCGGCGACTGACCGGATGTCCGACCATTCGGCGAGAAGCCGCCGGGGGATCGCGGTCCCCCGTTTGGTGCCGCGATCAAGCTCTTCTGCCAGGGCTTGCGGTGAACAACGTCCTCGCTGGATCGCTTCGATCAGGATGCGGCTGACGGTCTCGGAGTCGCGTGTCCGCCGGACCACATCCGTGGTGGCTCTGACCAGGGGTGCGAGCGGGACGCCAGCGCGCAGCCACGGTGCCGGGAGGTGCCTCGTCCGTTCGATGGTGACGAACTCAGAGCTGTTCAGCTTCTGTCGATGCGGAACCAGCAGGTGGATGTGCCGTGGGCCTTCAGCGTCCGGAAGACGCAGGCCGTACCGCAGGCAGGCTTCTTCGCCGGTGACGATCGCTGATTCGCCCGCGTACAACAGGGCCGCATGCACCAGTTGGTCCGGTGTGGGGTCGTTGTTGTGCAGGAGGATGACTCCGGGCAACAACCGTCGCCATGGTCCCCCGGGCAGGCATCTTCGATAGATGACTCTGCTGCTCATGTCCAGTGATTCCAGGGTCATCGCCCGGATCACTTGGTGCGTGCTGTGCTGCGTGAGCGTTTCGGGGTGTGCGGCCCAGCGGCCTCGTTGTTTCACCCGGCAAATGCTGCCGCACCCGGCAGCGCTTCGTGGTTGGCCAAATCCATTCTGTGGACAACCCGCGGCCTTGTGGATAGGTCGGCTAAACAGCCGTGAGGGGAACCCTGAGGGACTCAGAGTCCCTCAGGGTTCCCCTCACGTACGTTCGGAGGATCAGACGCGCTTGAAGAGGAGGGCGCGTTTCACTTCCTGAATCGCCTTCGTCACCTGGATGCCGCGCGGGCAGGCGTCGGTGCAGTTGAACGTCGTGCGGCAGCGCCACACGCCTTCACCGTCGTTCAGGATGTCCAGCCGCTCTTCGGCGCCCTCGTCGCGGGAGTCGAAGATGAAGCGGTGGGCGTTCACGATCGCCGCCGGGCCGAAGTACGAGCCGTCGTTCCAGTAGACCGGGCAGGACGACGTGCAGCAGGCGCACAGGATGCACTTGGTGGTGTCGTCGAACCGGTTGCGGTCGGCCTGGGACTGGATCCGCTCGCGGGTCGGCTCGTTGCCGTAGGTGATCAGGTACGGCTTGATCGCCCGGTACGCCTCGAAGAACGGGTCCATGTCGACGTAGAGGTCCTTCAACGTCGTCAGGCCCTTGATCGGGGCGATGGTGATCTCGGTCTTCTTGCCGTTCTTCTCGAGCAGGTCCTTCAGCAGCACCTTGCAGGCCAACCGGTTGATCCCGTTGATCTGCATCGCGTCCGAACCGCACACGCCGTGCGCGCACGAGCGGCGGAAGGAGAACGTGCCGTCGATGTAGTCCTTCACGTAGAACAGCAGGTTCAGCACGCGGTCGGTCGGCTGCGCCGGGACGTCGTAGGACTCCCAGTGCGGCTCCTGGTCGACCTCCGGGTTGAACCGCAGGATCTTCAGCGTGACCTGGATCGGCGTGTGCTCGTCGGACGCCTTGGCGGAGGGCGCCTCTGGGGTGGCCGTCGTCATCAGTACTTCCGCTCCATCGGTTCGTAGCGGGTGAAGGTGACCGGCTTGTAGTCGAGCCGGATGTCGGACGACAGCCCCTCGCCCTGCTTGTAGGCCATGGTGTGCCGCATGAAGTTCGTGTCGTCGCGGTTCGGGTAGTCCTCGCGGGCGTGGCCGCCGCGGGACTCCTTGCGCGCGATCGCGCCGACGACCAGCACCTCGGCCAGCTCCAGCAGGAAGCCCAGCTCGACGGCCTCGAGCAGGTCGGTGTTGTACCGCTTGCCCTTGTCCGCCACGGTGATCCGCTGGTAGCGCTCCTTGAGCGCCTGGATGTCGGTCAGCGCCTGCTTCAGCGTGTCCTCGGTGCGGTACACCGAAGCGTGCGAGTCCATCGTCTGCTGCATTTCCTTGCGGATGTCGGCGACGCGCTCGTCGCCGTGCTCCGACAGCAGACCGGCCAGCTGCTCCTCGACCAGGGTGGTCGGGTCCTCCGGCAGTTCGACGTGCTCGTGCGCCAGCGCGTACTCCGCGGCGGCGATGCCCGCGCGACGGCCGAAGACGTTGATGTCCAGCAGCGAGTTCGTGCCCAGCCGGTTCGAGCCGTGCACGGACACGCACGCGACCTCGCCCGCGGCGTACAGGCCCGGGATGACGTGCTCGTTGTCGCGCAGCGCCTCGCCGTGGATGTTCGTCGGGATGCCGCCCATGACGTAGTGGCACGTCGGGAACACCGGCACCGGCTCCTTGACCGGGTCGACGCCCAGGTAGGTGCGGGAGAACTCGGTGATGTCCGGCAGCTTGGTCTCGAGAACCTCGACCGGAAGGTGGGTCACGTCGAGGACGACGTAGTCCTTGTTCGGCCCGCAGCCGCGGCCCTGCAGCACCTCCTGGACCATCGACCGGGCGACGATGTCGCGCGGCGCGAGGTCCTTGATGGTGGGGGCGTAGCGCTCCATGAACCGCTCGCCGTCGGCGTTGCGGAGGATGCCGCCCTCGCCGCGCACCGCCTCGGAGATCAGGATGCCGAGGCCGGCGAGGCCGGTCGGGTGGAACTGGAAGAACTCCATGTCCTCCAGCGGAAGGCCCTTGCGGAAGATGATGCCGAGGCCGTCGCCGGTGAGGGTGTGCGCGTTCGAGGTGGTCTTGAAGATCTTGCCCGCGCCGCCGGTGGCGAACACGATCGACTTCGCCTGGAACACGTGCAGTTCGCCGGTGGCCAGCTCGTAGGCGACCACGCCGGACGCGATCGGGTTGCCGTCCTCGCCCTCGGACAGCACCAGGTCGAGCACGTAGAACTCGTTGAAGAACTCGGTGCCGTGCTTGACGCAGTTTTGGTACAGCGTCTGGAGAATCATGTGCCCGGTGCGGTCCGCGGCGTAGCAGGCGCGGCGCACCGCGGCCTTGCCGTGGTCGCGGGTGTGCCCGCCGAACCGGCGCTGGTCGATCTTGCCCTCGGGCGTCCGGTTGAACGGAAGGCCCATCTTCTCCAGGTCGAGGACGGCGTCGATGGCCTCTTTGGCCATGATCTCCGCGGCGTCCTGGTCGACCAGGTAGTCACCGCCCTTGACGGTGTCGAAGGTGTGCCACTCCCAGTTGTCCTCTTCGACGTTCGCCAGCGCGGCGCACATGCCGCCCTGTGCCGCGCCGGTGTGGGACCGGGTCGGGTACAGCTTGGTGAGGACCGCGGTGCGGGCGCGCTGGCCGGACTCGATGGCCGCGCGCATGCCGGCGCCGCCCGCGCCGACGATCACCACGTCGTACTTGTGGAACTGCATAGGGAAAGACTCCGCTAGCTAGTGGTGGGTGCGCCTCAGGAGGCAGGCATCTCGGGGTCGAACGTGAAGATCACCATCGTGCCGACGGCCAGGATGAGCGCCATCGAGACGTACAGCAGGATCTTCAGCCAGAACCGGGTGGAGTCCTTGCGCGCGTAGTCGTCGATGATCGTGCGCAGGCCGTTGCCGCCGTGGATCTCGGCGAGCCACAGCATCGCCAGGTCCCAGAACTGCCAGAACGGCGAGGCCCAGCGGCCGGCGACGAAGCCCCAGTTGATGCGGTGCACGCCGCCGTCGAGGATGTTCATGATGAACAGGTGGCCCAGCACCAGGATGATCAGCGCGAGCCCGGAGATGCGCATGAACAGCCAGCTGTAGAGCTCGAAGTTGCTGCGCCGGGCGGACGGACGCCGCGGCGAGCGCGGCTTGTCGAGGATCAGAGCGTCGGCCATGGGATCAGGCACCCCCGAAAAGCGTCTCGACGGTGCGCTTCAGCATGAAGAACGCACCCGGAACCATCACGACCACCCACACGACGCCGATGACCCAGAGCATCGTCTTCTGGTACTTCGGGCCCTTGGCCCAGAAGTCGACCAGCAGGACGCGCAGCCCGTTGAGCGCGTGGAACAGCACCGCGCCGACAAGGCCGACCTCGAGCAGGTTCACGATCGGCGTCTTGTACGTCTCGATGACCTGGTCGTAGGTGTTCGGCGACACGCGCACGAGCGCGGTGTCGAGCACGTGCACGAACAGGAAGAAAAAGGTCAGCACGCCGGTGATGCGGTGAAGCACCCAGGACCACATGCCGGGGTCGCCCCGGTAGAAAGTTCCCTGCCGGCGTGAGGCACCCGCCCGATCGCTAGCTCCTGCCCCGCTTTCGGTGGCAGTGCTCGCCGTGGTGGACATCGGTGAACGGCCTCCAACGTCATGACTGTCGTGCCCGGGTGACCGGTGAGGTCCGCACCCGCGGCCGGGGTCGGTCCACTGGGGACAACTCCGGCGACGGTGCCGAGATCAGGGGCCATCGAGCGTGGATGCATGGATGCTAGACCCGACCCATACGCGCGGCTCACCTCCGGGTTCCTCTCTGTGATGGACCAGACACCGGTGACCACGGCAGACCACTCGGACGTGTGGTCTGGAGCACGTCTGAGCTGGCCGTGAAGGGCTCCTTCCGGGAATCAGATTCCCTCAACGAGTCCTTCACGGACCCTTCCCGGGCGGAAGCGGGGCCACGGTGCGTGATCGCGGAGGGCGGGGCGGCGGCTCTTGATCACGGTCGGCGCCGGAATGGTCGCGGATCGAGCCTCCGAGTAAACGTTTGTGTTACGTAGCGTGCCGTTCCTATGGCGGTTACCCGGCGGTTGGGTACGGTCTGCCAGTTGAGCCCGGGCGACCGTGACCGGGCCGTTCCTGGATCGTCCGCTGGATCAGCGGGGAGGGAGACACACGTTGCGTCGCATGCGTGGAACCGCGCTGGCCGCCGCGACCATGGCTGGGGTGCTTGCACTGGCCGGGTGCGCGAAGGACACCGGGGGAAGCAACAACAACGCGTCCGGTTCGGACGGCAACGCGGGCTCGAACTGCATTACCGCCCCGAAGCCGCCCGCCGCTCCGGCCGCAGCCACGAGCAGCAGCGCCGCCTCGGGCAAGGTCGACGGCAGCAAGCTGAAGGTTGGCCTGGCCTTCGACGTCGGCGGTCGCGGTGACGCTTCCTTCAACGACGCGGCCGCCGCGGGCACCGACCGGGCGAAGTCCGACCTCGGCGTCCCGACCGTCAACGAGAGCACCGCGAGCGCGAGCGAGAGCGAAGCCGCCAAGCAGCAGCGCCTCGAGCAGATGGCGCAGCAGGGCCTGAACCCGATCGTCGCGGTCGGTTTCGCCTACGCGCAGTCGGTCAAGGCTGTCGCCACCAAGTACCCGAACACCAAGTTCGCGATCGTCGACGACGACTCGATCACCCTGCCGAACGTCACGCCGCTGGTCTTCGCCGAGGAGCAGGGCTCGTTCCTGGCCGGCGTCGCCGCCGCGTACAAGAGCAAGAAGTGCCACGTCGGCTTCGTCGGCGGCGTGAACACCCCGCTGATCCAGAAGTTCGAGGCGGGCTTCCTGCAGGGCGCGAAGGCCGTTTCGAGCAAGATCAAGGTCGAGGACGAGTACCTGACGCCGGCCGGCGACTTCTCCGGCTTCCAGGACCCGCCGAAGGGCAACGCGAAGGCCGCCGCCGAGATCTCGCGCGGCGCGGACGTCGTCTACCACGCCGCCGGCGCCTCCGGTAAGGGCGTGTTCGACGCGGCCAAGCAGAACAACGCGCTGGCCATCGGCGTCGACTCCGACCAGTACAACCAGAAGACGGTCGCCGCCGACAAGGACATCATCATCACCTCGATGATCAAGCGCGTCGACGTCGCTGTGTTCGAGTACCTGCAGGCCGTCGCGAAGGGCGACCTGAGCACGGTGCCGAAGCGCTTCGACCTCAAGTCCGACGGCGTCGGCTACTCCACCTCCGGTGGCAAGGTCGACGACATCAAGGACGTGCTCGACGGGTACAAGGCCCAGATCGTGTCCGGCGCCATCAAGGTTTCGGACAAGCCGGCCAAGTAAACGCTCACGACGCGGCAGGGCTCGGAAGGATCTTCCTTCCGAGCCCTCACGCGTTTCGACAGAACGGGATGTCCCCTCCGATGACCGAGATCGAGGCCGAAGCCGTCCCCGACCGGGGCGTGCCGGCCGTTCAGCTGACCGGGATCACCAAGCGGTTCCCCGGCGTCGTCGCGAACTCCGACGTCAACCTCACCGTCGCGGCGGGCGAGGTGCACGCGCTGTGCGGCGAGAACGGCGCGGGCAAGTCGACTCTGATGAAGATCCTGTACGGCATGCAGCAGCCCGACGAGGGCAGCATCGCCATCAACGGCGCCGAGGTGAAACTGCGCAACCCGCAGGACGCCATCCGCACCGGGATCGGCATGGTGCACCAGCACTTCATGCTCGCCGACAACCTGACCGTCGCGGAAAACGTGTTCCTTGGCGCGGAGCCGCTGCACGGCATCGGCCGCGCGGCGCGGGCGCGGCTGGCGGAACTGTCGAAGCGGACCGGGCTGCACGCGAAGCCGGACGCGCTGCTGGAGGAACTCGGCGTCGCCGACCGCCAGCGCGTCGAGATCGTGAAAGTCCTTTACCGCGGCGCGAAAATCATCATCCTCGACGAGCCGACCGCCGTGCTCGTGCCGCAGGAAGTGGACGCGTTGTTCGCCACCGTCCGCGAGATGCAGGCCGACGGGTACACGTTCCTCTTCATCTCGCACAAGCTCGACGAGGTGCGCGCGATCGCCGACACAGTCACCGTGATCCGGCGCGGCACCACGGTCGGCACCGCGGATCCGAAGAAGATCACCAGCCGCGAGCTGGCCGAGATGATGGTCGGTTCGGAGCTGCCGAGCCCGGAGACGCGCGAGTCGACGGTGACCGACCGCGAGGTCCTGCAGGTGCGCGAGCTGCGGCTGTCCGCCGAGGGCTCCGAGCGCAACGTGCTGGACCACATCTCCTTCACCGTGCACGCGGGCGAGGTGCTCGGCATCGCGGGCGTCGAGGGCAACGGCCAGACCGAACTGGTCGAGACGATCATGGGAATGCGCAAGGCGAGCGGCGGCCACATCGAGCTGACTCCGCCGGACGGCAAGACGCACGACCTGGTCAAGCTGGGCACGCTCGCCCGGCGCGAGGCGGGCATCGGCTACATCGCCGAGGACCGCACGCGGCACAGCCTGCTGCTCACGCAACCGTTGTGGGTCAACCGGATTCTCGGTTACCAGACGCGCGAACCGGTGTCCGGCGGGCAGTTGCTCAACATCGCGGGCGCGCGCGAGGACACCGAGCGGATCGTGCGCGAGTACGACGTCCGCACGCCCGGCATCGACGTTCCGGCTGCCGCGCTGTCCGGCGGAAACCAGCAGAAGCTGATCGTCGGCCGCGAATTGTCCGGGAACCCGGTGCTGCTGATCGCTTCGCACCCGACGCGCGGGGTCGACGTCGGCGCGCAGGCGTTGATCTGGGAGCAGATCCGCCAGGCGCGTGCCGACGGCCTTGCCGTGCTGTTGATTTCGGCGGACCTCGACGAGCTGATCGGGTTGTCCGACACCATTCGCGTGATGCTGCGCGGGCGGCTCGTGAGCGAGGCCAACCCCGCCACTGTCACTCCGCAGGAACTCGGTTCCGCCATGACCGGCGCCGAAGAAGGTGAAGACTCATGAGTTCGTGGCGCACGCGGCTGTTGCCGCCTCTGCTCGCGATCGCGTTCGCGGTGATCCTGTCCGCGATCGCGCTCGTCATCTCCGGCGCCGACCCGTTGCAGGCGTACGGGACGATGATCGGCCAGCTGTTCAAGGGTTCCACCGCGGTCGACACGGTGAACCTCGCGACGGTGTACTACCTGTCCGGCCTCGCCGTGGCGATCGGGTTCCAGATGAACCTGTTCAACATCGGCGTCGAGGGCCAGTACCGGTTCGCCGCGGTGATCGCCGCGATCGTCGGCGGGGCGCTGCAGCTGCCGCCGGTCATCCACACCATCGTGATCCTGCTGGTGGCCATCGTTTCCGGCGCGCTGTACGCGACGATCCCGGCGGTGCTCAAGGTGACCCGCGGCGTCAGCGAGGTCATCTCGACGATCATGCTGAACTCGATCGTCGCCGGCATCATCGCGTTCCTCATCAACGCCGACCAGTTCGGCGTGCAGACCGGCAACAACATCGGGACCAGGGTGATCGCGCCGTCCGGCCGGATCCCGGGCATCCCGCTCGGTTCGGGCACGCTGTTCGGGTTCGTGTTCATCGCGATCGTGATCGGCGGCGCGTACTGGTTCATGTTGAATCGCACCAGGTTCGGCTTCGAGCTGAAGGCGAGCGGCGAGTCCTCGACGGCCGCCGCGGCCGGCGGCGTGAGCGCGAAGAAGATGACGCTCATCGCGATGCTGCTCTCCGGTGCGGTGGCCGGTCTGGTCGCCATGCCGGAACTGCTCGGCCGCGACTACAGCTACGGCATCACCGCGACCCAGATGTACGGCTTCACCGGCATCGCGGTCGCGCTGCTCGGCCGCAACCACCCCGGCGGCATCGCGTTCGGCGCGCTGCTGTGGGCGTTCCTGGACACCTCCGCGGTGTCGCTGGAGCAGATCAACGTGTCCAAGGAAATCGCGACGATCATGCAGGGCGTCATCGTGCTCTCGGTCGTCGTGGCGTACGAGATCGTGCGCCGGGCCGACCTCGCCGCGGAACAGCGAAGGGTGGGCAGGGCGCTCGCCGGCAACGGCCGCAAGGGCGCCTCGGTCGCGGAAGGCGGTGCGGTGTGACCACCACGACGGAGTTCTCCCGGCCGGGTCCGGAATCCGGGACGCCGATGCCGGTCAAGCGCAAGCGGCAGCGGATCCCCGGCTGGCTGCGCGGCGTGATCTGGGCCGTGGTCGCGATCGCGGTCATGTCCACCGCGTCGTACGCCACCGGCGTTTCGGCGCTGACGTCCAGCAACACCGCGTCGACCGCGCTGCGCCTGGCGCTGCCGATCCTGCTGTGTGCGCTGGGCGGGCTGTGGGCCGAGCGCGTGGGCGTGATCAACATCGGCCTCGAAGGCATGATGATCCTCGGCACCTGGGGCGCGGCCTGGGGTGCGTATTACGGCGGCGCGTGGGTCGGCCTGCTGGCCGCGATCGCGTTCGGTGCGCTGGGCGGGCTGCTGCACGCGGTGGCGACGGTGACGTTCAACGTCAACCACATCGTCTCCGGCGTCGCGATCAACCTGCTCGGGCTCGGCGTCGCGAAGTATCTGGCGAACCTGATTTTCGAGCCGCTGTCGGGAAACCCGCGCCAGTCGCCGCCGGTGCCGAAGTTCGACACCTATTCGGCGGCCGGGTTGTCGGACTGGCTGGGCTCGCTGGAGAACCAGCAGCGCGTCGGGCTGTCTGATGTCGCGGGCATTCTGCGCGGGCTGGTGACCGGTGTCGCGCCGCTGACCATGCTCGCGATCGTGCTGATTCCGGTGAGCTACTGGGTTCTCTGGCGCACGCGGTTCGGCCTGCGGCTGCGTTCGTGTGGCGAGAACCCGGTCGCGGCGGAGTCGCTCGGCGTGAACGTGTACCGCTACAAGTACGTCGGAGTGCTGATCTCCGGCGGCTTCGCCGGCATGGGCGGTGCTTCGCTGGTGCTGCTCAAGGGCGGCGCGGACTACCTGGAGAACCAGACCAACGGCCGCGGGTACATCGGTCTGGCCGCGATGATCTTCGGCAACTGGCGGCCGGGCGGGCTGCTCGGCGGCGCCGCGCTGTTCGGGTACTCCGACGGTCTGCAGCTCGCCGGTGGCGGCGACGCGGTGCTGGCGTTGCTGTACGGCGCGGTCATTCTGCTCGCGATCATCGTGATCGTGCAGCTGATCCGGAAGCGCTGGCTCGCGGCCGCGCTCGGCGTGGTCGGCGCTGGGATTCTGTACGCGATCTACTGGACCAACGACACGCTGCCGAGCGACTTGATCCCGTACACCGCGCACTTCGTGACGCTGATCGTGCTAGCCGTTGCGTCGCAACGACTTCGGCCACCCAAGGCGGACGGTGCGCAGTACCGGCGAGGTGAGGGCGACTGATGTCCGAAGTGGACTGGGAAGCGTTGCGTGCTGAGGCGGTCAAGGCGGCTTCGCACGCGTACGCGCCTTATTCGGGACTGCACGTCGGCGTCGCGGCCATTGTGGACGATGGCCGTCAGGTGACCGGGTGCAACGTCGAAAACGCCTCGTACGGTTTGGGTTTGTGCGCTGAGTGCACAATGGCCGGACAATTGCGACTGTCCGGCGGCGGCCGTTTGGTTGCCGTTGCTTGCCGCAGCGGCGCGGGCGAACTGCTGATGCCGTGCGGCCGTTGCCGGCAGATTCTGTTCGAACTCGGCGGATCCTCTTGTCTGGTCGACACTCCTCGCGGAGTGCTGCCGATGTCGGAGGTGCTGCCGGACGCGTTCGGGCCGGAGGATTTGCCGTGACTTTCACCGCGGTAGATGTCATTCGTGCCAAGCGGGACGGCGGACGGCTGAGCGACGAACAGATCGACTGGGTCGTCGACGCTTATACCCACGGGCTCGTCGCGGAAGAGCAGATGGCCGCGCTGGCCATGGCGATCTTCTTGCGTGGCATGGACGACGGCGAGATCGCGCGCTGGACCGGCGCGATGATCGACTCGGGCTCGCGGCTGTCGCTGGACGTCGCGCGCCCGACCGTGGACAAGCACTCGACCGGCGGTGTCGGCGACAAGATCACCTTGCCGCTGGCTCCGCTGGTCGCGGCGTGCGGTGCCGCGGTGCCGCAGCTGTCCGGCCGGGGGCTCGGCCACACCGGCGGGACGCTCGACAAACTGGAGTCGATCCCGGGTTGGCGCGCGGCTCTTTCACTGGACGAAATCGCGGCGCAGCTCAACTCAGTCGGCGCGGTGGTCTGCGCGGCGACCGAGGGGCTGGCTCCGGCGGACAAGAAGCTGTACGCGCTGCGTGATGTCACGTCGACGGTCGAGTCGGTGCCGTTGATCGCCAGCTCGATCATGAGCAAGAAGATCGCCGAAGGTGCTTCGGGCCTTGTGCTAGATGTGAAGGCTGGGTCCGGGGCGTTCATGAAGACGGTGCCGGAGGCGCAGCTTCTGGCACGGACGCTCGTGGACATCGGGACGGCGCACGGGGTGGCTTGCACGGCGTTGATCACCGACATGAGCACGCCGCTCGGGCGTGCGGTCGGGAACGCGGTGGAGGTCGCGGAGGCTGTTGAGGTCCTTCGCGGTGGCGGTCCATCGGACGTGGTCGAGCTGACCGTGGCGTTGGCTCGGGAAATGCTTACGCTCGCGGGCATTTCCGTGGACCCGGCCGCGGTGCTGGCGTCTGGTGAGGCGTACGAGGTGTGGGCCCGGATGATCGCCGCGCAGGGCGGAGACCCGTCGGCTGAGCTGCCGCGTCCGGCGCACGTGCACGTTGTCGCCGCGCCGGAGTCGGGAGTGCTGACCTCGCTGGACGCCTATGCGGTGGGTGTCGCGGCTTGGCGGCTCGGGGCTGGCCGGGCGCGGAAGGAAGATCCGGTGCAGGCGGCGGCGGGGATTCTGTGCCACGCGAAGCCGGGCGATGCGGTGGTGGCGGGGCAGCCATTGCTGGAGCTGCACACGGACACTCCGGAGGCGATCCCGGCGGCCCTTGCCGCGTTGGAGGGCGGGTTCGAGGTGGGTGCGGAGGCACCTGCCGCGACGGGGATCGTGCTGGAGACCGTTCGGCCCTGACCGCTAGAAACAACGAAGCCCCCGTCCAGAATCTGGACGGGGGCTTCGTGCGAAGAGCGTCAGTCAGTCGACTCGTCCGCGTCGCCGCCAGCCTTGGCCTTAGCGTCAGCCGCCTTGGGCGAACGCCCGTTACGCGAGCTGCGACGCGGCTGCCGCGGGGCGGGCGGCGGCGGGGCGATCTGCTGCACCGCGGGGCCGCCGCCGAGCATCAGCTCCGCGAACGTCGCCATCGCTTCGTCCAGCTGTCCGCCGATGCGGCGGACCGATTCGTCGTTGCTGCGGCGCACCAGCGAGTCGACCGAGTCGGTGTCCGGCTGCTTCGCCAGCGTGCTTTCGACCTTCGACAGGCCGCTGCGCACGGAACCGTCCAGGTCGCCGATGCGGCCGGTGACGTCGTCCTCGACCTTGTCGATCCGGCCGGACAGGTCGTCGAGACGCTGGGTGATCGTTTCGAGCTTCGTGCCCACCGAGTCGAGGCGCGCGGCCGGGTCGATCATCTCGCCGGTGTCGGAGACCGCGCTCTTCAGCGTGTCGGTCGCGGTGGCGATGCGTTCCTTCGTCGCGCGGTCCAGTTCGTCCACGCGGGAGCGCAGTTCCTGGTCCGTGGTCTCGATCCGCTCGCGCAGCGACGTCTCGGCCATCTCGATCCGGTCGCGGATCGGGCCCTGCGTGGCCTGCGGCAGCGACTCCAGCTTCGCGTCCTGCTTGTCCAGGTGCCCGCCCAGCTCGTCGAGCCTGCGGTGGATGTTCTGCAGCTTGTCCTCGAGCCCGTCCATCCGGCCCGCGACGCCCTCGAACCGCGCCGCCACGCCGTCGAGGCGTCCGTCGAGCTGGGCGAAGGGCTTCGCCAGCTTGTCGACGATGCTCTCCACCGCGTGCGTGAGCGCGGCGATCGCGTTGTCTTGGGACTCCAGCCGCGTCATCGCCTCGTCGAGGCGCTCCGCCAGCACCCCGACCTCGGTCCGGTCCGGCATTTCCGACAGCCGCTTGCGCACCGCGCCGAGGGAGTCCACCGGCGCGAGCCGGGCGTAGATGTCGTCGAGCGCGTCGAAGATCTGCTGCTGCTCGCTCTCACGAACCTCGGCCGCGCGCACCAGCATGTTGCGCATCCGGTCGAACGACGGTGCGGCAATGTGGTTGTCAGTGGTCACTGCGGTGTCCTTCGTCGGCGGGGAAAATGGAAGGGACTGACCCGAGCTTATCGATGAAGAAAATTGCTGTGCGTATGGCCCCCGGGGAACGCGGATAAGGGGCGCGCCACCCGGATGGCCGATTCCTTGCGCACAGTGCTGAGCAGAGGGTTGTTCCGGTGCTCTCGGTTACGGCCAGGTAGGGGAATGACAGCGAGGCTACCGTTGGAGCATGTCGGACGTAACCCCGCTGAGCGCGGAGATCCTGCGCCGTGCCCCCAAGGTCCTGCTCCACGATCACCTCGACGGCGGCTTGCGCCCGGCCACCGTCGCCGAACTCGCCGAGGATCTCGGCTACCGGGACCTTCCGGCGACGGATCCCGACGAACTCGGCCGCTGGTTCCGCGCCGCGGCCGACTCCGGTTCTCTCGTGTCGTATCTCGAGACGTTCGCCCATACGTGTGGTGTCATGCAAACGGAGGAAGCGCTGGTCAGGGTTGCCGCCGAAGCGGTGGAAGACCTGGCCGCGGACGGGGTCGTGTACGCCGAGCTGAGGTATGCGCCGGAGCTGTTCGTGGAACGCGGACTGTCACTCGATGCAGTGGTTGAGGCCGTCCAGGAAGGCTTCGCCGAAGGGATGCGGAGGGTAGCCGCGGGCGGTGGCCGGATCCGGGTGCGGACTCTGTTGTGCGGCATGCGCCAGCACGCCCGCGCGCTCGAGATCGCCGAGCTCGCGGTGCGCTACCGCGACGCCGGCGTGGCCGGATTCGACATCGCCGGACCGGAGGACGGATTCCCGCCCACCCGAAATCTGGACGCATTCGACTATTTGCGCCGGAACAATGCGCACTTCACTATTCATGCCGGCGAAGCGTTCGGACTTCCGTCGATCGGCGAGGCAATCCAGTACTGCGGCGCGGAACGGCTCGGGCACGGCGTGCGGATCGCGGAGGACATCACCGCCGACGCCGACGGAAATGTCCATCTTGGACGGTTGGCGGGCTACGTCCGGGACCGGCGCATCCCGCTGGAAATCTGCCCTTCGTCGAATGTCCAGACCGGAACAGTGCCGTCGCTGGCCGAGCATCCCATCGGGCTGCTCGCCCGGCTGCGCTTCCGCGTCACCGTCAACACCGACAACCGGCTGATGAGCGGCTGCACGATGACCAGTGAATTCGCCGCGCTGGCCGAGACGTTCGGCTTCGGCCTCGAAGACTTCCGCTGGTTCACCATCAACGCCATGAAATCCGCGTTCCTCGATTTCGACGAGCGGCTCGAGCTGATCGAGAAGGTCGTCAAACCCGGGTACGCGGCGCTCGGCTGAATCCCGGCTCCCCGAACGCGGCCGCCCCCGAAAGGCGGTTG
The DNA here is from genome assembly GCF_042754125.1 of Amycolatopsis sp. NPDC059235. Lineage (NCBI taxonomy): Bacteria > Bacillati > Actinomycetota > Actinomycetes > Pseudonocardiales > Pseudonocardiaceae > Amycolatopsis > Amycolatopsis sp. NPDC059235. The sequence continues at coordinate 31,061 of NZ_JBHZAG010000080.1, read as the reverse complement.
CGTTCGTTAGCCATGCCAACTATCGTTCACTATGTAAGACATATTTCTCAAATAATGAGACGGTGGGCGGAATGGCGCAGGTCGAGACCGGGGAGCAGGTGCGGCAAAAAGGCAGCTCGCGGCGGTGGCTGATCCTCGCGCTCGGCCTCGCCGCGCAGACCGCCAGCTGCTCCTTCCTTTACGGGCTGCCGTTTCTCGTGCCCGCCATGCGCGAGGCCGACCATCTGACGCTGGCGCAGGCGGGCACGGTCGTCGCGGCGCCCAGCATCGGCCTGTTGCTGACACTGATTGCCTGGGGCGCGGCTGCGGACCGTTACGGCGAGCGCCTCATCATGGCGCTCGGCCTGGGCGTTTCGGGGTTACTCCTCGTGTACGCCGCCCTGTGGCACCACCCAGTCGGCCTTCTCTTTGGTGTGTTTCTCGTGGCCGGTGCGTGCACGGCTTCGGTGAACGCGGCGAGCGGCCGGGTCGTGATGGGCTGGTTCGCCAAATCCGAGCGCGGCGTCGCGATGGGGATCCGGCAGACGGCGCAGCCGCTGGGCGTCGGCGTGGCCGCGCTGGGGCTGCCGCCGCTGGCCGCGCAGTGGGGATTCCAGGCGGCGATGCTGCTTCCGGCCGTGCTGGCGGTGGGCGTGGCGCTCTTGGTGGCGCTGTTCGTCGTGGACCCGCCGCGGCCGCCGCGCGCTGCGAAGGGGGAGCGGCCGCCGTCGCCATATCGGAAGCCGTGGCTGTGGCGCGTGCACGGCGCGAGCGCGCTGTTGGTGGTGCCGCAGTTCGCGGTGTCCGCCTTCGCGCCGGTGTATCTGGTGTCGCAGCATCAATGGACTGCGGCGCAGGCCGGGGTGTTCGTCGCGGTGGCTCAGGTGCTCGGCGCGCTCGGGCGGCTGGCGTCGGGGTATTGGTCGGACCGGGTCGGCAGCCGGTTGCGGCCGATGCGGCAGCTTGCTGTCGCCAGTGTGGTCGTGATGCTGCTGGTCGCGGTCGGGGATGCGACTGGGCTGTGGCTGGTGCTGGCCGCGCTGGTGCTGGCGGCGGTGATCACGGTGGCGGACAACGGTCTCGGCTTCACCGCGTCGGCCGAGCTGGCCGGCGTCGCGTGGTCGGGCCGGGCGATGGGGACGCAGAACACCGCGCAGAACATCGCCGCGTCGTTGACGCCGCCGTTGCTGGGCTTGGTGATCGGGGACAGCCGGTATGCGCTGGCTTATTGTGTGGCGGCGGTTTTCCCGCTGCTGGCAATAGGTTTGGTTCCGGCGCGCGCGGAGTCCGAAAAGGACTAAGCGCGCAGGCCGTCGAGAAAGAACGCCAAGTGCCGTCGCCAGGTCTCGGGTGATTCGCGGATCAGCTGTGACATCGCGGAGACCAGCGGAGCGAGATCCGCGGGTTCGAAATCGGCGCGCAGCTGACCGGATTCCTTTGCCCGGTCAATGATCCGTGCGGCATGCTCGAAACCGGCGCGGCATGCCTCCAATACGGCCGGGCTCAGCGGCAATCGCCGGGCGAGGGCGTCGCTGAGGCCGTGGTCCTTGGCCTGCAAGGCAAACAGCCCGTCGAGGAAGCTGGTGAAGCCCTGCCACGGGTCCGGCTCGGCCAACGCATTCGTCGCCAGATCGTCCAACGCGGCAATCTGCGCGGGCAGGATCGCGTCGACAAAGGCGTCCCGAGTCGGGAAGTGCGCGTACAGCGTGCCGATGCTGACCCCGGCGCTGCGGGCGATCTGCTCCAGCGGCGCGTCGAGGCCGTGCTCGCCGAACGCGCGCGTCGCGGCGGCCAGCAGCTTGTCGCGGTTGCGGGCGGCGTCCGCGCGCAACGGCTTCGATCCGGTGGCCATGGGGCCCATCGTACAAAGTCGAGGGCACCCTCGGGTTTTGTGGTAGCTTGGCGAACGAAATCGAGGGTGCCCTCGATTTAATCCTGGGGAAGGACAAGCCATGACCACTCGCCCGACCGCCGTCGTCCTCGGAGCCGGACCCGGCCTCGGAATGTCGATGGCACACCGGTTCGCCGACGAGGGATACCACGTCGCGCTCGTTTCGCGTACCGCTGAGCGGCACCCGGCCTACCTGGCCGAACTCGACAACGCGGAAGCGTTCGTCGGCGACGTCCGCGACGGGATCGGGGCGACGCTCGACGAAATCACCGAACGGTTCGGCATCATCGACGTCGCCTACTACGGCCCGGCAGCGATCGAACCGGACAGCATTCCCACGGACATCACCAAAGCGGCCGCGGACGCCGTCGAGAAGGCGATGAGCTGGGTGTATCCGGCGATCGAGGTGGTCGGCAAACTGCTGCCGGGAATGCTGGAGCGCGGCAGCGGCGGATTTCTGTTCGCCGGCGGGCTCAGCGCGGTGCGGCCGATGCCCGCGCTCGGCGCGCTCGCGGTGTCGTCAGCGGCGTTGCGGAACTACGCGCGGACGCTGCACGAGGGGCTGGCCGGAACCGGGGTGTACGCGGGCAGCCTCATCATCGGCGGCCTGATCGAACGCGGCGATATTCACCGGATGGTCGTCGGGCAGCCGGAAAAATACGGCGACGCCGGCGGCCGCACCCTGGATCCGGATGCGATCGCCGGCGTCGCCTGGAAGATGTTCTCCGCCGGTGACTCGGCCGAGAGCGTGTTCGACGCCCTCTAAGGGGTTCAGACCACCGTGAGGCGGTTCTCGAAGTCCTCCACCAGCTTGCGCCAGGCGCTCTGCTCGGTGTCGAACGGAGCGCTCGGCTCGAGCCGGCTCGGGTCCGGCCGCAGCACGAAGGACACCAGCCAGCCGAGGCTTTCGTTGGCCGCCAGCGCGGTTTCGACGGTGTCGTCGCCCGCCCATTCGGCGGCGTCGGTGATCAGCTCGACCGCCAGCTCCAGCTGGGTCGGGTCGATCGACTCCGGGCCCTCGGCGATGTCCTCGTCGAGGCCGGGGAAGACGTAGGTGTTGTCAGTGTCGACCTCGACCTCCAGCTCGTCGGCCGCCGCCTTCTCCCGCACCTCGTCCCAAGTGGACACGCCGGCGATGTCGGTGTCGGCCAGCTCGTCACCGGCCTTGATCGCCTTGAGCAGCGCCTTCGGCGAGCTGAACACGTCGATCTCGCCGTCGTTGCCGAGGAACACCGGCTTGTCGTCGAGGTAGCAGCGCAGCGTGTAGTACTCCGCGCCGGAGGTGACGATCTTGATCGGGTCGATGCCGACCTCGCCCCAGAAACCGACCGGCTCGTCTTCGGCGTCCTCGTCTTCGCCGTCGACCGCTTCGAGGTCTTCCGGCCCGCCGTCCTCTTCGCCGGCCTCCGCCTCAGCGGACTCCTCGTGGAAGGCGGCCAGCTCTTCGGCGGTCTGCTCCAGCACCGCGGCGTCGACGTCCGGCACGGTCACCAGGTTGTCGATCGCGTCGAGCACGGTGTCCCACTTCTCGGAGACGGCCTTCGACAGGTCGTTCCAGAGCGCTTCGCCCTCGCGCCCGGTGAACGGCAGCCGGCCCTGCTCCAGCAGCGAGAAGCCCTCGTAGGCGTCGAGCACCTCGTGCACCTCGTCCAGCTCGCACACGTCGGCGAGCGAACGCACGATGCCGACGATCTCGGCCAGCTCGCCGATCGTCCACGAGTCCGGCTCCTCGGCGACCAGTTCGGGCACGCCGACGAGGTCGTAGGAGTGGTCGTCGTCGGGGATCAGCTCGGGCACGTTCAGCGCGGGCACCGCGTCCCACGCCGGGTGGTCGAGCAGGTCGTGCTGCTCGGCCGTGCGCACGAAAGCGGCGAGGTGCGCGGCGTCCGGGAAGGCGTACAGGTCGTCCTCGTCGCCGAGGAACGCTTCCCACTCCTCGCCGTCCTCCCGCCAACGGGGGGCCCAGAGGGTGACCACGTCGCCCTGCGGCAGCCCGAGTTCGATCGGGATGATGTCCTGTGCCATTGCCGAATCCTCCGCGAGTACCGCCCGTGTGCGCGCCCGCCTGTCCGTCCCCTCCGGCAGCGCGCGGTACCGGAAGCCTACGGGTTAGGGCAAGCACCCGCGATCTCCCCTGCACCCGCGGCCGGGGACGGGATGGCACGATGGTCGACACGATGACTCTCACCGACCTCCTGCCAGCGGTTCCCGACGCAGATGCCCTGTTCGAAGCCTTCACGACGTGGACGGCCGAACGGGGGATCGAGCTGTACCCCGCGCAGGAGGAGGCGGTGATCGAGGTCGTCTCCGGGGCCAACGTGATCCTGTCGACGCCGACCGGCTCCGGCAAAAGCCTCGTGGCGGTCGGCGCGCACTTCACCGCGCTCGCACACGGCAAACGCAGTTTTTACACCGCGCCGATCAAGGCGCTGGTCTCGGAGAAGTTCTTCCAGCTCATCGAGATCTTCGGGGCCGATCAGGTCGGCATGATGACCGGCGATTCGAGTGTCAACGCGGACGCCCCGATCATCTGCTGCACCGCGGAAATCTTGGCGAACATCGCGTTGCGCGACGGCGCCGACGCCCCGGTCGGCCAGGTCGTCGCGGACGAGTTCCACTTCTACTCGGAGCCGGACCGCGGCTGGGCGTGGCAGGTCCCGCTGATCGAACTGCCGAACGCGCAGTTCGTGCTCATGTCGGCCACGCTCGGCGACGTTTCGTTCTTCGAAAAGGACCTGACCCGGCGGACCGGACGGCCGACCGCGGTGGTCACCTCGGCGCAGCGGCCGGTGCCGCTCACCTTCCGGTACGCGCTCACGCCGCTGCACGAGACGATGTCCGAATTGCTCAACGGCGGCCAGGCACCGGTGTATGTCGTGCATTTCTCGCAGGCCGCGGCCATCGAGCGGGCGCAGACGCTGATGAGCATCAACGTCACCACTAAGGCGGAGAAGGAGGCGATCGCCGACCTGCTCGGCGACTTCCGGTTCTCCGCCGGGTTCGGCAAGACGCTCTCGCGGCTCGTGCGGCACGGCATCGGCGTGCACCACGCGGGCATGCTGCCGAAGTACCGGCGGCTGGTGGAAACGCTCGCGCAGTCCGGACTGCTGAAGGTGATCTGCGGGACGGACACGCTCGGCGTCGGCATCAACGTGCCGATCCGGACAGTGGTGTTCTCGGCGCTCACGAAGTACGACGGCGTGCGGCAGCGGCATTTGAAGGCACGCGAGTTTCACCAGATCGCCGGCCGCGCGGGCCGCGCCGGGTACGACACCGACGGTTATGTGGTCGTGCAGGCCCCGGATCACGTGGTGGAGAACGCGAAGGCGCTGGAGAAGGCGGGCGACGACCCGAAGAAGAAAAAGAAGATCGTCCGGAAGAAAGCGCCGGAGGGCTTCGTCAACTGGACCGAGAGCACGTTCGACCGGCTGATCGCGGCCGATCCGGAACCGCTCACGTCCAGCTTCCGGGTCAGCCACTCGATGCTGCTGAACGTGATTTCGCGCCCCGGCAACGCTTTCGACGCGATGCGGCACCTGCTGGAGGACAACCATTCGGACCGTCCGACGCAGCGGAAGCTGATCCTGCGGGCGATTGAGATCTACCGTTCGCTGCTGGCCGCCGGTGTCGTGGAACGGCTGCCCGAGCCAGATGCCGAGGGGCGCATTGTCCGCCTGACGGTGGACCTGCAGTTCGATTTCGCTTTGAACCAGCCGCTTTCGCCGTTTGCGCTGGCCGCGGTGGAATTGCTCGACATGGAGTCGCCGTCGTACGCGCTGGACGTGGTGTCCATTGTGGAATCCACTGTGGACAACCCGCGGCCGGTGCTGTCGCAGCAGCAGTTCAAGGCCCGCGGCGAGGCCGTGCAGGCGATGAAGGCCGACGGCATCGAGTACGACGAGCGGATGGAGCTTCTCGAGTCCGTCACATACCCGAAACCGTTGGAGGAGCTGCTCAACGCGGCTTACCAGTCTTATCGCGCCGGACATCCGTGGGTGGCGGATTACGAGCTGTCGCCGAAGTCGGTGGTGCGCGATATGTACGAGCGCGCGATGAACTTCGTGGAATACGTGGGCTTTTATCAGCTCGCCCGCTCTGAGGGCCTGGTGCTTCGCTACCTCGCCGACACCTACGACGCGCTGCGGCACACTGTGCCGGACGAGGCGAAGACCGAACCGCTGCAGGACCTCATCGAATGGCTCGGCGAGTTGGTGCGCCAGGTCGACTCGAGCCTGCTGGACGAATGGGAAGCGCTGCGGCATCCGGACGAGGAAGGCCCGGTGTCGCATCGTCCGCCTGCCGAGCCGCCCGCGGTGACGCGCAACGAGCGAGCGTTCCGGGTGCTGGTGCGCAACGAGTTGTTCCGCCGGGTGGAGCTGGCTTCGCGGCGGGCTTACGACACCCTGGGCTCGCTGGACTCCGGTTCGGGCTGGGACGCGGACGCGTGGGAAGACGCGATCGAGGACTACTTCGACGAGCACGATTCACTCGGAACCGGCCCGGACGCGCGGGGCCCGGCTTTGCTGCTGATCGAGCAGGAGCCGGACGTGTGGCGGGTGCGGCAGATCTTCGACGATCCGGCTGGGGACCATGACTGGGGGATCAGCGCGGAGGTCGATCTGCGCGCCTCGGATGAGGTTGGCACCGCAGTAGTCCGAGTCGTGAACGTCAACCAGCTCTAAACCTGCTTCAAGTCCGTGAGGGGAACCCTGAGGGACTCAGAGTCCCTCAGGGTTCCCCTCACGGACGTCCAAGGTGGGTGGCTGCCAACGGGTGTAGCGCAGCATCGACCGGGCCATCACCGATGTTGGCATGGCGCGGAACAGCAGATTCCGCGCCGCGATGCCCACCGGGTTCGTCAGTTGCTGGCCCATCCGGCCGGTTTGCCGGGCAGCGAGGGCGATGGCCTGGCTGCGCGGGCGGCGGTCGGCGTCGTACCGGGTGAGCGCAGAGTCGAGGTCGGCGGACGACAAGGCATGCGCCAGCGTCACGGCGTCTTCCAGCGCTTGGCAGGCACCCTGGCCGAGATTCGGTTGCATCGCGTGTGCGGCATCGCCAAGGAAGGCAACGCGACCGGACACATAGGACGGCAGTGGCGTCACCAGCTCGTACACATCGTGGTGCAGCACGGCTTCCGGCTCGGTCGCGTTGAGTAACGCAGGGATCGGATCGTGCCAGGAGTCGAAGCGACGGCGCATTTCGGCCAGCAGGTCCGGGTATCGAGTGTCCGCTGGGATGGACAACACCGCGTGCCATTCGGCTCGGCCGTCTGCGAGGGCGATGTGCCCGAACTCGACGCCCCGGCCCCAGGTGAGGTTGAAGTCCGAAGAGGACAGTTCGATCGGTTCAGCGGTGATGGCGCGGACGACCGAAGATCCACTGTAGACAGACCCTGGGTGTGCGGGGAAGAAACGCTTGCGTAGTTGGCTGTTGACGCCATCGGCAGCGATGACGACGTCAGCCTCGTGGCGGCCGGACGCGGTGTGCACGGTGGTGCCCTCGACGGCGGTGACCTCATCTCGCACCACCGGCGAGGGCAGCATTGACCGCAATAACCGATGCAGTTCGTACCGTGCGATGCCGACGATCGGGGTTCCGGCGACGCGTTCGAGTTCGGCTCCGTCCATGCGGGCCAGCCAGGTGCCGCGCGGGTTGCGGGTGCTTACCGTGCGCTGGAAGCAGCCGGCGGCGCGGAGAGCGGCGCCGGCTCCCAACGCGTCCAGGGCTCGAACACCGTTGGCGGCCAGGGAAATGCCGGAACCGGCGTCGTCCAGTTCACCGGGCAGGCGTTCGAAGACCGTGACCTGCCAGCCGACTCGCGACAACCCGATCGCCGCGGCCAGACCACCGATTCCGCCGCCGACAATGACCGCTGATCCGCCCATAGGCCACCAGGATAGGCCCGATCAGCTCGCCATGAGCATGGAACGCGCGTCCAAGCCGTCGACCCACAGGCTGATCGCCAGTCCGGCGGCGGCTTCCAGCAGGGCGGCTCGCTCCAAGCCGCCAGCGGGCAGGGGAGTGCAGCCCAGGTCTTGGACCAGCTCCGTTGCCACCGCGACGGCGTCCGGGGCACCGCAGAGCGGGACACCGAGCGGGCGGCCCTCGAACAGCGGCGGGGTCATGCGCCAGACGTCCACGTGGGCGAGGTTGAACGCCTTCACCACCGACGCGCCGGGGGCGTATTCGGCGATCCGGGCGGCCACCGGTTCGCCGGTCGCGCCGGGGGTGTTGGTGCAGTCGATGAGGATCTTGCCGGTCAGGTCGAGCGGCGTGAGCAGGGCTTCCAGGGCGGTGGTGGGGACGGCCAGCAGGATGGCGTCCGCGCGGGCGGCGGCGTCGGCCCAGTCCGCGGCCTCGGCGCCGAGCTCGGCTGCCAAGGCGGCAGCACCATCAGGGGAGCGGCCTGAGACGGTCAGGTCGTGCCGGGTCCATTGGCCGCCGAGGGCGGACGCCATTCCACCGGTGCCGAAGAGGGCGATGCGCATGGGAAGGTCTCCTGTCGTCGCGTGGTTGTACGGAAGCGACGTTATGGACTAGCGCAGGAACCGAAAGGTAACCATGGAGTTCATCGCCGACTGCCGCACCCGGCTCGCGTTCGACCTGGTGGCGAACACCTGGCATCCGGTCGTGTTGTGGGCATTGAAGAACGGCCCGTTGCGGCACGGCGAATTGCGCACGCGCATCGGCGGGATCAGCGCGAAGGTGCTCACCGAGGCGGTGCGCAAGCTGGAACGCGACGGGCTCGTCGAGCGCGTGGAGGGGGCGTATCGGCTTACCGAGCTGGGGGTGAGCTTTCTCGGGCCGATCGAGGGGTTCGGAAGGTGGGCGGAGGAGTACGGGGATCGGGTGGTGGAGGCGCAGACTCGAGTCTCGTGAGTGGCGGCGCCGGTTAGAACCGGCGCCAGCGCTCACGAGGGCAACGGCCTCGCCCGTGCCAGCTCCAGCAGCGGTACAGCCGCCGCGGCGTCGGTGACCAGCGTCGACACCAGCCCGGACCGCAGTACGGCGTCCACCGCCTCGGCTTTCGGGCGGCTGTAACCGATCGCGATCACCTCGGGGACCGACATCAGCTCCTCGTGGCTGATCGCCAGCACGTGGTGCGCGAGCCCGGTGCCGAGCGAGTTGCCGTCCGCGTCGAACAGCCGCGCGGCGACCTCGGCGGTCGCGCCCCTGGCGGCGATGGCGGCGCGTTCGGCCTCGTCCAGCGCGTCGTACACCGTCGATTCCCCGGCCTCCCACGAACCGATACTCACCACGGCCTTGGTGAGTTTTCCGAACTGCGCGAACGTTTCCGCGATGCCCGGCTGGTGCCGCAGGATCTCCGTCGTCCGCCGGTCGGGCAGAACGAGCGGGCCGAAGATCGGATACGAATCGCCACCGGACACCGACGTCACGCGGCTGACCGTCTCCACCGAGCGGCCGCGCATGTCCATTCCGGCCTGCACCCCGCACAACTGCACGATCGGGCAGCGCGGCAGGGTCCGGATCGCCTCGGTCATCGCGTTGACCGACCGCGCCCAGGACAGCCCGATGACGTCGTCCGGCGTCGCGATCTCCTCCAGCAGCCGGGCGGCCAGCGCGCCGACCTGCTTGCGGACGATCTCGCGCGGCTCCGTCTCGGATGCTCGTTCGAGCACGAGCACGCGGTCGAGCCGGTAGGCGCGGCGGATGTCGTCGGACAGTTCGACGTCGATCGGCGCGGGCAGGTCGAACTCGATCCGCACCAGTCCGGTGTCGAGGGCGGTGTCCAGCATCCGCGCGACCTTGAACCGGCTCATGCCGAACTCGTCGGCGATCTCCAGTTTCGAGGCGCCCTGCACGTAGAACCGCCTGGCCATGGTCGCCAGCAGCAGCGTTTCGGTCAGCGGCGGTGGCCCCTTTTTCCTGCTCACATGAGCAGGATAGCGCAAAAATGAGCTTTGCCGGTTGACGGATCCGCAGGCAGGGGCCTGTAATGCCTACGCATGTTACCTACGGCATAAGTCAAAATCGCTCAAATGAGCATCTTGGAAGGTGATGACGCATGCGCGCCGCGATCGTGGACCGGCCCGGGGAGATCCGGGTCGGCGAGGTTCCCGATCCGAAGCCCGGGGAGCGCCAGGTCGTCGTGAAGGTGGGTGCCTGCGGGATCTGCGGCACGGACCTGCACATCGCCGACGGGCATTTCCCGCCGACTCCGTATCCCATCGTTCCCGGGCACGAGTTCTCCGGGGAGATCGTCGAACTCGGCGCGGACGTGCCCGCCGAGTGGAAGGTCGGCGACCGGGTCGCGGTCGACCCGTCGATCTACTGCGGATACTGCACCCCGTGCCGGTCCGGGCACGGCAACCTCTGCGCGAACTGGAACGCCACCGGCGACACGGTCAACGGCGCCTTCGCCGAGTACGTCGCGGTGCCCGCCGACACCTGCTACCGGATGCCCGACTCGATGACCTGGGAGCAGGGCGCGCTGGTCGAACCCGTTTCCTGCGCGGTGCACGGCGTGCGCCGGATCGGCGTGGAGGCGGGCGAACGCTTCCTCGTGGTCGGCGCGGGCACGATGGGCCTGATCATGCAGCAGCTCCTGCTCCGCGCGGGCGCGCACGTGACGATGGTCGACCGCAACGCCGCGCGGCTGCCGAGGGCGACCGATCTCGGTGCGGCGGCGGTGGCTTCCGATGTGTCCGAATTGGACGATGAACGCTTCGACGCCGCGGTGGACTGCACTGGTGCGGCACCCGCGATCGAGGCCGCGTTCAACGCGCTTCACCGCGGTGGCCGGTTGCTCGTGTTCGGCGTCGCCCCGGCTGAGGCTCGGATTTCGCTTTCGCCGTTCCGCATCTACAACGACGAAATCACCGTCGTCGGTTCGATGGCCGTGCTGAACAGCTACGGCAACGCGCTCGACCTCGTCGCGAACGGCTACATCGACACCGAAACGCTGATCACCGACACCCTTCCGCTCGAGCAGTACCCCGAAGCGCTCGCGAAGATGCGCAGCGGATCCGGCCTCAAGATCCAGGTGCTGCCCGGAGGTGGTGGCGGTGCGTAAACTCCTGTGCCTCCTTGCCGCGACAGCGTTGTTAGTGACGGGATGCGCCGGAGCCGGGGCGCTCGGCACCGGCGGGCGGACACTGGTCGTCGCGATCGTGTCCAATCCGCAGATGAAGGACGCCATCTCGCTCAAGGGCGAGTTCGAGCAGGCCAACCCCGGGATCAAGCTCAAATTCGTCTCCCTGCCGGAAAACGAGGCGAGGGCGAAGATCACCGCGTCCACCGCCACCCAGGGCGGCGAGTTCGACGTGGTGATGATCAGCAATTACGAGGCTCCGCAATGGGCGGCCAACGGCTGGCTGGAGAACCTCGAACCGCACATGAAGGCGACGCCGGGCTACGACGAGGCCGACTTCATCCCGAGCATCCGGCAGTCGCTGTCGTATCAGAACCAGATGTACGCGGTGCCGTTCTACGGCGAATCGTCCTTTGTGGTCTATCGCAAGGACCTGTTTCAGAAGGCCGGGCTGGACATGCCGGCGCATCCGACGTGGCAGCAGATCGCCGGTTTCGCCGCGAAACTCGACGACAAGAAGGCTGGTATCGCCGGAATCTGCCTGCGCGGCAAGCCGGGTTGGGGCGAGAGCCTAGCGCCGTTCACCACGATGGCGAACACCTTTGGCGGGCAATGGTTCGACAAGGACTGGAACGCGAAGCTGACCAGCCCGGAGTTCACCCAGGCGGCGAACTTCTACGTGAACCTGCTGCGCGACCACGGCGAGGTCGGCGCCTCCAGCGCCGGGTTCACCGAATGCGGCACGAAATACGCGCAGGGCAACGCCGCGATGTGGTACGACGCCACGTCGATGACCGGCACCACGGAAGACCCGAAGACCAGCCACGTCGGCGGCAAGAACGGCTACGTCGCCGCGCCGGTGGAGAAGACGCAGGCGAGCGGCTGGCTCTACACCTGGTCGCTGGGCATTCCGAAGGTCGGCAAGAACAAGGACGACGCCTGGAAGTTCATGGCGTGGATGACGAACAAGGAGTACGCGAAGAAGGTCGGCGAGACCTACGGGTGGAACCGGGTGCCGCCGGGCACGCGCAAGTCGACCTATGAGATCCCGCAGTACAAGGAAGCCGCGAAAGCCTACGCCCAGCCCACTTTGGACGGCATCGCGGCGGCCAACCAGCAGAAGACGATGGTGAACCCGGTGCCGTACCCGGGCATCCAGTTCGTCGGGATCCCGGAGTTCCAGGACCTCGGCACCCGGGTGAGCCAGCAGCTGTCCGCCGCGATCGCCGGTCAGACCTCCGTCGCCGACGCGCTCGCGCAATCGCAGAAATACGCGGAATCCGTCGGAAAGTCCTATCAGGAGGTGCAGCGATGAGCACCCTCTCCGTCCCCGCCGGAACCGCGCCGGCGACCGCGAAGCCCGCTGCGAAGAAAGTGACCGGCTCGACCGGGAAACGGCGGCTTCCGCTGCTGCCCGCGTTGATCTTCGTGATCGCGGTGACGCAGATTCCGTTCCTGCTCACCTTGTTCTACTCGTTCCAGTCGTGGAACCTGGTGCGCCCGGGCTCGCGGCATTTCGTCGGCTTCCGCAACTACGTCGACGTCTTCACCGACACGACGTTCCTCGGCGCACTGCTGAACACGGTGGTGCTGACCGTGGTCTGCGTGTTCCTCTCGCTGCTGCTCGGACTCGGGCTCGCGGTGCTGCTCGACCGGAAGTTCTTCGGCCGCGGATTCGTCCGCACGCTGCTGATCACGCCGTTCCTGATTCTCCCGGCCGCCGGCGCGCTGCTGTGGAAGACGACGGTGTTCGACCCGAGTTTCGGGTTGCTGCACTTCGTGTTCGGCACGGACACCGACTGGCTTTCGCAGTTCCCGATGGCCGCGGTGATGGCGCAGATCATCTGGCAGTGGACGCCGTTCATGACGCTGCTGATCCTCGCCGGGCTGCAGAGCCAGTCGAAGGAGGTGCTGGAGGCGGCGTCGGTGGACGGCGCGAGCCGCTGGCGCACCTTCGTCTCGATCACGCTGCCGCACCTGTCGCGCTTCCTGCAGTTGGCCACGCTGCTCGGCGCGATCTACATCGTGAACAGCTTCGACGCGATTTTCCTGATGACACAAGGCGGTCCGGGCACGGCCAGCACGAACCTGCCGTTCTACATCTACCAGCGCGCGTTCGAGGGCTTCGACATCGGCCAGTCGTCCGCGATGGGCGTCGTGGTGGTCATCCTGACGATGATCGTCGCGACCTTCGCGCTGCGGCTGATGTTCCGCGCGTTCTCCGTGGACGGAGGAGTCAAGTGAGCACCGCAACCGCCACCGCCTCGCCCGCCGCCACCGACACCGCGCCGCCTCCGCCGCGCAAGACGAAGCGCCGCTACGGCCCGGGCACGCTGACCGTCGCGACCTGGATCATCGCGATCCTCTTCGTTTTCCCGTTGCTGTGGATGATTCTCACCGCGTTCAAACAGGAAAACGACGCCTACACCGATCCGCCGAAGCTGTTCTTCAGCCCGACGTTCGACCAAATCTCCGGCGTGCTCAACAGCGGCTTCCTGCCGTACCTGGGAAATTCGGCGTTCGTCACGGTGATTTCGACGCTGCTCGTGCTGCTGCTGGGAATCCCGGCCGCCTACGCGCTGTCGCTGGCCCCGGTGAAGGGCACGAAGAACGCGCTGGGCTTCTTCCTGTCGACCAAAATGCTGCCGATCGTCGCGGCGATCATCCCGCTGTACGTGATCTCGCAGAACACAAACCTGCTGGACACGGTGTGGGCGCTGATCATTCTGTACACCGCGATGAACCTGCCGCTGGCGATCTGGATGATGCGGTCGTTCTTCCTGGAAGTGCCCGGCGAAATGATCGAGGCGGCGCGGATCGACGGGGCGAACCTGCCGACGCTGCTGCGCAAGATCATCATGCCGGTGGTCGCGCCCGGCATCGCGGCGACCGCGCTGATCTGCGTGATCTTCTCCTGGACGGAGTTCTTCTACGCGGTCAACCTCACCGCCGCCCGGGCCGGCACGGTGCCGGTGTTCCTGGTCGGCTTCATCACCAGCGAGGGCTTGTACTGGGCCCAGTTGTCCGCCGCCGCGCTGCTGGCCTCGCTGCCGGTGATGATCGTGGGCTGGATCGCGCAGAACCACCTGGTGCGCGGGCTTTCCATGGGCGCTGTGAAGTAAGGGAGAACGCAGATGTCCGCTGAAGTGATCTACGACAAGGCGTCGCGCGTCTATCCCGGCAACCCGGGCGTCCGCGCGGTCGACCAGTTGAGCCTCGAAGTTCCGGACGGCGAATTTCTCGTGCTCGTCGGACCGTCCGGGTCGGGCAAGTCCACCGCGCTGCGGATGCTCGCCGGGCTGGAGGACGTCAACGAGGGCGCGATCCGGATCGGCGACCGCGACGTCACCGACCTGCCGCCGAAGGACCGCGACATCGCGATGGTGTTCCAGTCCTACGCGCTGTACCCGCACATGACGGTCGCCGACAACATGGGTTTCGCGTTGAAATTGCGCGGTTTCTCGGCCGCCGACATCAAGAAGCGGGTCGACGAGGCCGCCACGATGCTCGACCTGTCCCGTTTTCTCGACCGCAAGCCGAAGGCGTTGTCCGGCGGGCAGCGGCAGCGGGTCGCGATGGGCCGGGCGATCGTGCGCGAGCCGAGCGTGTTCCTGATGGACGAACCACTGTCCAATTTGGACGCGAAATTGCGCGTCGAAACCCGAGCCAACATCGCGAAACTGCAGCAACGGCTCGGCACGACGACCATCTACGTGACCCACGACCAGGTCGAGGCCATGACGATGGGCGACCGGGTGGCCGTGCTGAAGGACGGCGTGCTGCAGCAATGCGACGCGCCGCGGTCGCTGTACGAGAAACCGGCGAATTCGTTCGTGGCCGGGTTCATCGGGTCGCCGGCGATGAACCTGGCGACGCTGCCGCTGTCCGACGGTGGTGTGCAGCTAGGTGACCTGGTGGTGCCGCTGCCCACTGCGGTGCGGACAGCGGCGGCCGGGCTGTCGGAGATCGTCTTCGGGATCCGGCCGGAGTCGCTGCGCCTGGTCGGCGAGGCGGACGAGGGCTTCGAGCTGGTGGTGGAGCTGGTCGAGGAACTCGGCGCGGACGCGTACCTGCACGGCAAGGTCGGCGACGACCGGTTCGTGGTCCGGGTCGACGGACGGACGCCGCCGCGCATCGGCGACAACGTTCGGGTGGCGTTGCGCGGCGAGGGCGAGACGCACGCGTTCGACCCGAAGACAACGCTGCGGCTGGGCTGAGCGGAAGTGCCGGTGCTGGTTTCATCCGGCACCGGCACCTCGCTCTCACGGGGGAGGCGCTTCCCCCTCGCGTCCGATCCCCTCCGCCCCGTTCCAGGCGACGCTTGACGCATGTCGTTGAAGCAAGCCGAGCTGAGCAAATGGCCGGGTTACGCCGCCGCGGCCTGGGGAGTGTTGTTCGCGATCCCCAGCTTCGTCTGGGCGACCGGAAACACCTTCGGCGCAACCTCGACGGTGTCCCCGTCGCTGATCAAACTCGCGCAGGACCGGGTGCCGTGGTTTGTGGCTGTCCTGGTGATCACCGGTCTGCTCAAGGTTTTCGGTGCGGTGATCGGTGTCAGCCTGACTCAACCGCGCGGCCGGTGGCTAAGCCGCACGATGGTGTTCTGCGGCGCGGCCGCGGCGATCCTGCTGACCTGGCACGGCGGGCTGTTCGTCGTGCAGGGTGTGCTGGTCAAGACCGGAGCCGTCGCCATCGACCCCGCGCTGTCCGACCTGATCAACTGGTATCTCTACCTCTGGGGCCCGTGGTTCATCGCCGGCGGTCTCGCTTTCGCTGGGGCTGTCGCGCTGTATGTCCGGAACCGCGATGACCGGCGCACGATGACGCGTTACGGAGCAGCGGGCGCGCTGGGTGCGTTGGCTCTGTCGGTGGCCGCGGTCGCGACCGGCATTGGGTGAGTCAGCGGAGGGCTCCGGCGAGGACGGTGGCCGCCATCTGCCGCACCGCTTCCTCGCTCGGCGGCTCTCCGGTGCGATCGGCGAAGAGCAGATGGCCAGCCCCGATGAGCGTCGGAGCCAGCGTCCGCACGTCCGCGTCCGGAGCTAGCCGACCGAGATCTCGTTCCGCGGCAAGGTAATCCGCGAGCACGTTCGCCGCGTCGGTGGCCAGCGGAATCCCCGGGCCCGGTCGCGCGGCCCGGAGCCGGTGCCGCAGTTCGTCTCGGAAGGTGATCAGGGCGACGATCGACACCGCGACCGACGAGAAGACTTCGGTGAGCACTTCGGCCACTGTCTCGACCAGGTCGCCGGTTCCGGGCCGCAGGTCGTCCGCGCGGGCTTCGAGGCGATGGATCCGGTCGAGCACCAGCGCGGCGAGGAAAGCGTCGAAATCCTCGAAATGCCGGTGGAGCACGCCCTTCGCGCAATCCGCTTCGGCGGTGACCGCGCGGCTGGTGAGGCCGCTCGGGCCCTCGCGCAGCAAAACCCTTTCCGCGGCGTCGAAAAGCTGGGCGCGGACGTCGCGGAGATGGATTCCGGTGGGCACCTCGAAGGTCCTCCTAGCCATAGTGGGCGCTTGCCCACTATGGTGGGCACATGCCCACTTTACCCCGTCCCGAACCGCATCAGCACCGGACCATGGCGGAGTCGTTCGGCGTCGATCCCGAGCGCTACGACCGGGCCCGCCCGCGTTACCCGGACGAACTGGTGACCGCCGTCCTCGAAGCCAGCCCGGGGAACGAAATTCTCAACGTCGGCTGCGGAACCGGCATCGAGGGGCGGCAATTTCGCGCCCGCGACGCCGTGGTGCTCGGCGTGGAGCCGGACGCGCGGATGGCGGAGTTCGCCCGGCGCGGTTTCCCGGTCCAGGTCGCGAAATTCGAGGATTGGGACCCGGCGGGGCGGATGTTCGACGCCCTCGTGTCCGGGCAGGCGTGGCACTGGGTCGACCCGGTCGCGGGAGCCGCGAAGGCCGCGCGAGTGCTCCGTCCGGGCGGCCGGTTCGCCGCGTTCTGGCACGTTTTCATGCCGCCGGAAGAAATTTCGCACGCGCTGGCGGACGCGTTGCGCCGGGCGATGCCGGATTCGCCGTTCAGCGGCAACTACCTGAAGAGCCCCAGCCCCGACGCCTATCAGCCGATGCTCGACAAAGCCGCGGCCGGGTTGGCCGAGACCGGCGATTTCGCCGAGGCCGAGTTCCGGCGCTACGACTGGACGCAGGACTACAGCCGCGACGAGTGGCTGGATTTGCTCGCCACCCAGGGCGGCGTCACTGTGGCGACGCCGGAGCAGCGCGACCAGGTGCTAGCCGAGGTCGCCGCCGCGATCGACGCGCGCGGCGGCCACCTGACGACGAATTACTCGACCGCCGAGGTGACCGCCGTGCGTCTCGCGTCGTGAGGGTCACTCCTCCAGCGAAAGCGCTTGGCTCGGGCAGATGTTCACGGCCTCGCGCGCCTTCTCGATCAGTTCGCCGTCCGGAGTGTCGTTGAGGACGATGACCGTGCCGTCGTCCTCGCTCTGGTCGAACAGCGCGGGCTCGGTGAGCACGCACTGGCCGGCGCCGACGCACTTGCCGGTGTCCGCGATGATCTTCATGATGGCCTCTTCCTGGCTTGTGGTGGGAGCACTCTGATCTCTACCAGGTCACCGGCAACTGGTACAGGCCAAAGATCGTGGCGTCCTTCTTCACCGGCAGCTCGGCGGCCGGGAGCGTGCACGTGAGCGTCGGGATGCGGCGGAAGAGCGTGTCGAACACGATCTGCAGCTCCATCCGCGCGAGGTTCTGCCCGAGGCACTGGTGCGGCCCGAACCCGAACGCGACGTGGTGGCGCGCGCCGCGTTCGAGATCGAGCTTCTCCGGGCTCTCGAACACCTCCGGGTCCCAGTTCGCGGCGTAGCCCAGCACGAGCACGCCCTCGCCCGCCTTGATGGTGACGCCGCCGATCTCCACGTCCTCGGTCGCGACCCGCGCGGTCGCGCCTTCGACAATCGTGAAGTAGCGCAACAGTTCCTCGACCGCGAGGAGTGTCTTGCCCGGGTCGGCCTCGATCGTCGCGCGCTGCCCGGGGTTCTCCAGCAGCCCGACGGTGCCGAGCGAAATCATGTTCGCGGTGGTCTCGTGCCCGGCGACCAGCAGCAGGAAGGCCAGTCCGATCATCGCGTCGTGGTCGTAATTGCCTTCCGCGCGGCGCTTGACGATCTGCCTGCCGAGCAGGTCGTCGGTCGGGTCCTTCTCCTTCGCCGCGACGAGACCGCTGAGGTATCCGCGCAGTTCCTCGGACGCCTTCTTGCGATCCTCGATGCTGGTGCTGCGGCGGATGAGCGCCATGGTGCGCTCTTGGAAGTAGTCGTGATCGCCGTACGGGACGCCGAGCAGTTCGCAGATCACCAGCGACGGCACCGGCAGCGACAGCTTTTCCACCAGGTCCGCCGGTTTCGGCCCGGCGAGCAACTCGTCGATCAGGCCGTCGACGATCTCCTGGATCCGCGGCCGCATCGCCTCGACCCGCTTCACGGTGAACTCGCCGAGCACCTCCCGGCGGGCCTCGCCGTGCTCGGGCGCGTCCATCCCGATCATGGCTTTCTGCTTGGAGTTGGTGAGGATCGCGGCCCCGCCCTCGGCCAGGAACGGGAAATTGGGCAGGAACCGGTCGGAGGAGAACCGGCGGTCGCCGAGGATCTGCCGGGCTTCCTCGTGCCGCGCGGCGACCCAGGCCTGCTTGCCGCCAGGGATCTGCACGCGGTGGAGCGCGCTTTCCTCGCGCATCCGGACGTACTGCTCCGGCTGGGCGAACGGACAGGTGCGGGCGACCGGCATGCTGAGTTCTTCAGTGGCAGTCATCGTTTCCCCTTCACCAGGTCACCGGGAGGCAGTACAGCCCGAAGACGCCGGAGTCGTGTTTGAACGGCAACTGGTCGACCGGCGCGGCGAGGCGCAGCGTCGGGATGCGGCGGAAGAGCGTGTCGAACACGATCTGCAGTTCCATCCGCGCGAGGTTCTGGCCGAGGCATTGGTGCGCGCCGAAGCCGAACGCGACGTGGTGCCTGCCGCCGCGGGTGATGTCGAGCCGCTCGGGCTCGGGGAAGACGTCGGGGTCGAAGTTCGCCGCGTAGCTCAGGCCGAGCACGCCTTCTCCGGCCTTGATGGTAACGCCCGCGATGTCGACGTCCTCGAGCGCGACGCGAGTGGTGGCGAATTCCGCGATGGTGAAGTAGCGCAGCAATTCCTCGACGGCGTCGAGGGTTTTGCCCGGATCCTCCTTGATCGCGGCGAGCGCCTCCGGGTTCTCCAGCAAGGCGACGGTGCCGAGCGAAATCATGTTCGCGGTGGTCTCGTGCCCGGCGATGAGCAGCAGGAACGCCATCGACACGAGGTCGTCGTGGTCGTAGGTGCCCTCCTCGCGCTTCTTCGCGATCTGGCGGCTGAGCAGATCGTCCGCCGGTGCGGTTTCCTTCGCAGACACCAGGTCGGACAGATAGTTCTGCATCGCTTCGACCGATTTGCCGCGCTCCTCGACGCCGGTTTCCCGGTTGAGGAGCCGCGAGCTGTGCTTCTGGAAGAAGTCGTGGTCGGAGTACGGGACGCCGAGCTGCTCGCAGATCACCAGCGATGGCACCGGAAGCGAGAGCGCCGACACCAGGTCGGCGGGCTGGTCGCCGGCCAGCATCGCGTCGAGGTGCTGATCCACGATCTCCTGGATGCGCGGCTGCAACGCCTTCATCCGCTTGACGGTGAACTCGCCGACGACGCTGCGCCGCGCCGGGCCGTGTTCCGGCGCGTCCATCGCGATCAGCGACGGGCGCAGCTTCGGACGGCGCTGCTGGCCGTCCTTGAACAGGACCGGGAAGCCGGGGTTGAAGCGGTCCGAACTGAACCGCGGGTCGTTCAGCATCGCCCGCAGGTCCTCGTGCCGGTTCAGCACCCAGGCGCGCTGACCGGTGTGTTCGAGCTCGACGTAGTGCGCGCGAGCGTCGCGGAAACGGTCGTAGTCCGGCGGCGGCGCGAACGGGCACGTCCGTTTCATGGGGAAAGCGGCCTGCTCCGGCCGGGTGCGGCTGGGCTGGGCGACTTCGGTCATCTGAACCCCCTGTGGTGGGTTTGCCCCGTTACGGAATGAATGTGGAAGATTACATTCCGGTTCAGTGCCCAAGGTACCGAAGTGGAGGATCGCCGTCCACTAGCAACGGGGTGACAATTGCTGTCCCGCCCGGCTTGCGGGCACGTTTGCGCAGTTGGCCGGGCATGCGAGAATGCGCGCCAACCGGAAGAGGGAAGGCCGGGTTATGAGTGCAGACCCCGAGACGCCGCTGCGGGCGGACGCGCAACGCAACCGCGACCAGATCATCGCCGCCGCTCGCGTCATCTTCGCCAGCCACGGTCCCGAGGTCCCGATGGAGGAGATCGCGCGCGCGGCGGGCGTCGGCGTGGGCACCCTCTACCGGCGCTTCCCGGACCGCGACGCGCTCATCCGCGCGGTGGCGGTGGACAACTTCGCGGGCGTGCTGGACAACGCCAAGCGGCTGTCGGTGGAGGCGCCGTCCGCGTGGGAAGCGTTGGTGCAGTTGCTCTACCACGGCGCGGAACTGCAGCTGTCGATGCAATTGGCGATGCTTTCGCAGCGGGCGCACGAAATTCTCAAGGACGATCCCGAGGTGGCCCACCTGCGCGAAGCGGTGTTGCTCGAGGTCGACGACCTGGTGGTCCGGGCGCAGGCCGAGGGGGCGCTGCGCAAGGACGTGGGCGCGGGCGACGTCGCGGTGCTGTTCGCGCGCATCGTGCGGCAGCTGCCCGCGCACCGGCTGAAGACGCCGGAACTGGCGACCGCCCGCAGCATCGCGATCATGATCGACGGCCTGCGCGCGGGTCCGGTCACCCCGTTGCCGGGGCGGCCGCTCGGCAAAGACGACTTGATCTGACCCTTTCTTCGGACGCGGCGGGCCGTCCGGGGTTGCTCCGATAGGGGTGATCACACAACGGGCCATCGGGAACCGGGCGGGGACGTCTTATCTCGTGAAAGCCGGTGCGGAGCCGCCGGAAAACGCGAGAGGGGACGAGATCATGAAGAACATCCGCCGTATTGCCATCGCCGTCGCTGTCGCCGGGGGCGCTGCCGCGGCCTTCGCCGGGACGGCCGCCGCTACGACCGCGAGCCCGGACTCTTCGGCGCTTCCGTGCACGGCGAACCAGTTCAGCGCCAAGCTCGTCTACGGCGGGGCCGGCGCGGGCCAGCGCCAGGCGGCGCTGCAGTTCACCGCGAACGAGGGCGAGCGGTGCGTCCTGTCCGGCCGGGCCGACGTCAACCTGGTCGGCGCGCACGACGTCCTGGTCAACAACGAGGCGCCGGCCGACGCGCCGCCGGTGCTGATCGCGAACGGTTCGTCGGCGTACGCGCCGCTGCACTGGACCGCGATCGGGTCCGACGACGAGCAGCAGACGCCGAACGCGGTGACCATGACCGCTCCGGCCGACTCCAACCCGCACGGGGACCCGATCGACCCGAACGTGACCGTGGACTGGACCTTCGGCGCGGTGGACGCCAGCGCGGACAGCCACACCATCGACGTCGGCGCGCTGACCGCCGGCGAAGCGCCTGCGGCGTAAAGGATTATTGGGCTTGGCTGGGCGGTGCTGCGCGGGTGAGGGAATCGAGGACCCGCAGCAGCACCGCCCTGGCGGCGTCGCCTTCGGCCGCGACTGTCCACAGTAGATCCGCGACCTCGTGGTACGGGTCGGCGTCGCTCGCGATGTGCTCGCCCTCCGGGGTTTCGACCATCGCGACGTCGTCGACCACCCAGAAGTCCGCGGTGACCGGGTAGGGCAGGACGACGTCCGCGGGGATGATGCCGAAGCGGATGTTCGGGGTGCCGAGCAGTGCGAGCAGCTTGTGCACCTGCGCGATCATCACCTCGTGCGGCGCGTTCGGATAGCGCAGCGCGGCCTCGGAGGTGAGCAGTTCGATGGTCCGGCCGGGTTCGTAGAGGATCTGCTGGCGCTGCATCCGGGCCCGGACCGCCTCGGTGATGTCCTGTCCGCCGCCGTGGATCCGGGCGTGGGCGAGCAGCGTATGCCGTGCGTACTCTGGAGTTTGCAGTAATCCGGAGACAATTCGGAGGTCGACCGCGCGAATTCGTAGCGCGCGGGCCTCTCTGGCAATGGATTCCTCTTGTCTGGCGCGATGTCCGTCCCGGACTTTGTCTTTCCAGCTGGCGTGCGCGTCGCGGACCCCGACGAGTTGCTCCCGCAGCTGTTCGGCCAGCTCAGGCGGCCCGCCCACGGCGGCGATCCAGGCGTCGAGGTCGTCGTCGCCGACGGTCTGCCTGCCGTTTTCGATTTTGCTGACCTTGGGCGCGTTCCAGCCGATGGCCTTGGCGAAATCCTTTCCGGTCTCGTAGCCCGCGTCGACCCGGAGCCGGCGCAGGCGGTCGCCAAGCTCTGCCCGGCGTTTCTCGAAACTGGTAGGCACTCGCCCTCGCTATCGCATGCGGAATTCCTCGAACCCGATGGCATCTTCCCACACCTGGGGTCGAGTTTCGAGAAATCCTGGGCGGCTAGTGCGTCTGAATCGCCGAGATGCCCTTGCCTTGCCTGCGCCGGTCGTCGTGCTCAGCCTTCCTGCGGGAAGAACTTGAGCAGGCCGACGGGGATTTCGACGGCCGTCTCGGTGTCCGGCAGGCCGCGTTCGCGCAGTTGCCGCAGCGCGTGGGCGTCGGTGACCCGGTACCCCTGGACGACGTACGTGCCGCGGTTGGTGCGATAAGCGTTGGGGCAGTTGCCGCCCGCGCTGGTGGTTCCGAGGAACTCGAGGGCGAGTGCTTCTTCGGGCTGAGCGGGATGCAGGGTCATGCGGAGTCCTCCTGACATGCTGACAGCGCCTGTGCCGGACACGGGGCGTCGAAATTTCCCCAATGGCACATGTTGGCAGAGAATTTCGCGAAAGGATAGAGGGTTGGCGCGAAATGTTGCCGCCGGATGGGTCCGCGCTCAGCCGAGTTCGGCGAGCGTCAGCGTCAGCGCGTCGACGAGATGGGCGCGGGTGCCGGAGTAGACGTTGATCTGCAGCCCGCCGGCGCCGTCGGGACTGACGAAACTCAGCACGCGCCCGCGTCCGGTGAGATCGATCGCGGACAGCGGAGTGCTGTGCGTCCGGCTTCCGTCCGGCCCGCGGACGGCGACGTGCATCAGGTGCACCGCGTCGCGCCGGGCCCGCATCAGGTGCCGCAATTCGTCCGCGCTGGCCGACGATTCAGCGAGGGGGTCGGCGGAGGCGCTGTCGTAGTAGTCCTTGGGCACCTTGAGCGGCCGGAGTTTCGCGGGATCGCAGCAGGGCAGGAGATCGACCAGACTGCCGCCGATGTCGCGCGGAGAAACAGGTTCGAGCTGCACGGACCGGTTGTCCGTCACGAGCCGCACCGCCTCCCGCCCCGCCGCCGCGACGAGAATCGCCCCGTTGTCCCCGCGCCGGTTGCCGAAATCGCTCCAGGAGTACACCTCGCGCCGCGCTTCGGCGAGCAGTTCGAGAGTGTCGCGCAGCCGCGGGCTGGGCGCGCCGCTCGCCGCGAGCCCGAACCTCGAGAGGAGGCCGTACGACTGGACGCGGAGCTTCTCGGAGAACTCGTCCGTCATGAACATCGGCGCGTGCTCGACCACGACGGGCGGGTCGCCGAGTTTCTCGTGGCTCCACACGGCGAGAAATGCCAACCGCGGCATCCGGACCGGTCTCTCGAGGATCGGCATCTCGGCGGGCCTCCTTAGCCGCCGATGGTCGGAGGCGTCGGAGGCAGTCCGGTGCGGGGGTCGACGGTGCGTTCGCCGTCGTCGTCGGTGAGGGAGAAGGCGGAGTCGGTGTCCAGGCCGTATTTGCGGCGGTGTTCTTGGGGGTCTTCGGTTTTGTCTTTGTCGCGGGGCGGGGTTGTTCCGGCCATGCCTGGGGTGCCTCGGGATCCGGGGGCGCCGGTTATGCCGCGCGGTGTGTTGCCTGGGGCGCGTGGTTCTTCTCCTGCGCCGGTCCCTCTGCCGATGCCTGGCCGGGGCGGGCCGTCCGTTCGGCTGCGGGGGATGCCGGTGCGGTTGCTTTCCCCTCCAGCGGTTCCGCCGGTACGGCCGCCGACGTTGCCCGCGGTCCCGCGTCCGCCTTGCGTGGGAAT
This sequence comes from Amycolatopsis sp. NPDC059235, assembly GCF_042754125.1. Lineage (NCBI taxonomy): Bacteria > Bacillati > Actinomycetota > Actinomycetes > Pseudonocardiales > Pseudonocardiaceae > Amycolatopsis > Amycolatopsis sp. NPDC059235. Next base: position 7,054 of record NZ_JBHZAG010000080.1, on the reverse strand, counting down.
CCCGACTGGCCCAGGCGACCACGCGTTGCTGTCGCTTCCGGATGTTCCGGATGTTCCGGTGAGAGGTGCGGCAGTCGGCGGAATCCCGGGGGTCGATGGATCCGGCGTCCATCCGGAGGCCGTCGTCTGATCGCCGGTTCTCGACGGCGGTGCCGTGCTCGGTCCGGATTTTTCGGCGGGCACTTGCGTTATGCCGGGCCCCGGCGGCGGCGCCGACACTCCGCTCACCGGTGGCGCGGAGGCCGGGGGAGGAGCGTCCGGCGGCTGTCCTGAGTGTCGGGGCTGGGGGAAATGCGGCGCTTTCTCGGGCCCTTGCCGCGGCTTCGGCTTGGCGTCCATTGTGGTGCTCCGGCCGCCGAAGTCGTCGAGCCGCCCGTAGTCGGTTTGCAGCTGCTGGCTGCCGGCGCGGGCGTGCTGGACGTAAGCCTGGTAGCGGTCGAGGTTCTGCTGGGCCACCGCGTTGTACTGGTTGATCTCCTTCTCCGCGTCGGTCTCCCAAGGGGCAGCCCGATCGAGAAAGGTCAAGTGCGGCGGTTGGCCGGGCATCGGCTGCAGGGAGGTTTTCATGGCATCGAACCCGTGCGCGACGTCGGACAGATTGGCCCCGTTGGTGGTGTAGATCGCCGCGGACACGGACGCGATCTCCGTCAAGGCGCGAATCCGGGTCTGCGCAGCATCGGCGGCTCGGCCGGTCCACGCGGATTCCAGCCCGGTGCTCATGCGGGCGACCAAGTCGCTGGCCTCGTGATGCTGGCTGCCGAGCTGAACGGCTTGCCCGGCGCCCTCGTGCCAGGCAGCGGTTCCCGGCCCGGCGAGCACCTTCTCGGCCAGTTCAGGCGCGGACATGGCTTGGGCGCCGGTGTCGCCGCGGAGGGCGACGGAGTAGAACTTGCCGAGATCGTCGATGTGCTCGCCGACCCAGTGGCCGACGTCCTCGATCATTTCCAGGAAACCCATCACGAACCCGCTCGCTGCCGAAGATTCGCGATGACCATGTCGGCGACCTTGGTCGTCAGCTCGCACGGGTCGGCTTTTCCGGCTTTGCCGTTGCCGAGGTTCAGCGCGGCATCGACGGTGTAGTCGTCCGCGATGCCCACGCTGACGTCGCAGGAATCGTCAAAGCCAATACCGGTGTAGGACGAGAACGCGACTGCGGGGAATCCCTGGATCGAGGGAATCGGCCGCCAGGTGGTCGTCTTGGGTTTGGTGTTCTGGTAGACCGAGCTCAGGCCCTGGTGGGTGCGGATGTCGTAGAAAACATTCAACCCGGCACCGGATTCTGGATGGTCCCACCGGCAGGCTGGCCCGGTGGCGGGGAGGTTTTCGGATTTGGGCGGATCGGTGGCGCCCAGGATTTCCTTGAGTTGCCCGGCGGTCAGCGAGTTGCGGCAGGGGTCGCCGGACAACACCGACGGCGGCAGCGGCCGATCCACCTTCGGCGCTCCCGCGTAGGGCAGGGAAGCCGCGGCCGGCGACGGTGCCGAGGAAGCGGGAATCGCGGGAGCGTTGCCTCCTGAGCAGCCCGCGGCGGTGACGACCGCGCCGCCGATGACGAGCAGCCAGGCTGGTGATGGGCGGTTCATCCGGCGAACCCCGTCGGGTCACCGGCCGCTTTCACCTCAGCGGCCGCGGTTTCGTCGGAACTTTCCGTGATCTCGAGCGCTTGCTCTAGCTTCCGGACAAGCTCGTTCGCGTAGCCGCGCATGAGGTCGACGTTCGCCAGGCCTGCCCTGAACGCGCCCTCCTGGGAGCCATCGCCGGTCAAGCGCCTGTTGTAGTCGTTGCTCGCTGGCTCGTCCGCGGGCGGAGTCAGCCTGGCCAAGTACATCGCGTGGTTACGCATTCCGCCGAACTGCTTGCGCGCCTGCCTGGCGAGGTTGAGCATGCTGCGGGCGTCGTCGCGGCTCATGGTGAAGCCGGGGCCGGGCGATGCTCCGGTGCCGTCGGTGATGGTGAAGTCCGGCAACCAGTTTTTCCCTGCGTTCGCGGCAGGCTGGTCCATGTCCTCGCCCTCCCCAAGACACGATGGACATTTCGCGCAACGGTCGGTTCGGTGCCTCGCGGCGCTATTCACCGTAACCGATGGGGCACGATAAGTCGTGGGGGTCGAACGGACTCTCAGGAAATCGGCGAGAGTGTGGAGAAATTGCGCGAATTTGAATGTTAATGGAGGGCGTGACCGCGGAAATATCCGGGTGAAAAAGCGGTGCTGCGGCTTGCGGGGCGCAAGGCGGCTCATCGTACATCCTTCCTGATTGGCCGCCCAACCTAGGCACGAAAACGTGTTTGCCGCAGGGTTTGTCTTGCCGGAAAGACAATGCCCCCCGTTCCGGGGGTTAGCCGGAACGGAGGGCAGGGGTGAATCGGGGAGTCAGACCCCCATGGGGTGCCAGACAGTCTTTGCTTCCAGGTACCGCCGAAGGCGGGACAGGTCTGGCTCCGCGGTCCAGTCCGGTTCGGTGTCAGGGACGGACAGGACTCGCTTCACCGTCCCGGCGGCTTCCTGTGCCAGGGTGACGCGGTCGGCGGGGGTGGCTCCGGTCGGGTCGAGGGCGTTGACGTCTCCGTGGGAGGCCAGCCAGGGGCCCAGTTCCGCGGCTCGCCCGGTGAGGATGTTGGCGGTGCCGCCGGGGACGTCGGAGGTGGCCAGGACCTCGGACAGGGTGATGGCGGGCAGCGGGCGGTCCGCGCTGGAGACCAGGACTGCCGTCGAGCCGGTGGCCAGGACGGGAGCCAGGACCGTCACCAGGCCGAGCAGCGAGGACTCTTGCGGTGCCAGGACCCCGACGACCCCGGTGGGTTCTGGGGTGGTGAAGGAGAAGTACGGGCCGGCTACCGGGTTGGCGGCGCCAAGGACCGACGCGATCTTGTCCGTCCAGCCCGCGTACCAGACCCAGCGGTCGATGGCTGCGTCCACAATGGACTCGGCCTTCTTCGCGGCGACGCCTTCGCAGGCGGCCACCTCGGCGGCGAACTGGGCGCGGCGGCCTTCCATGACCTCGGCTACCCGGTAGAGAACCTGGCCGCGGTTGTATGCAGTTGCCGACGACCAACCCGGGAACGCCTTGCGGGCGGCGGACACCGCGTCGCGCAGATCCTTGCGCGACGCGTGGGCCGCGTTGGCCAGGAAGGCGCCCTTGGAATCGGTGACGGGGTAGACCCGGCCTGATTCCGAGCGCGGGAATTTCCCGCCGAGATAGAGTTTGTAGGTTTTCGCCACCGAAATCCGGTCAGACATTGAGGTAGGCCTCCAAACCGGTGCGTCCGCCTTCGCGGCCGAAACCGGACTCCTGGTAGCCGCCGAACGGGGCGGCCGGGTCGAAGCGATTGAACGTGTTGGCCCAGACGACGCCTGCCCGGAGCTGGTTCGCCATCCACAGAATCCGCGAACCCTTCTCGGTCCAGATGCCCGCGGACAGCCCGTACGGCGTGTTGTTCGCCTTCGCCACGGCCTCTTCCGGGGTGCGGAAGGTGAGGACCGACAGCACGGGGCCGAAGATCTCCTCGCGCGCGATCCGCATCGACTGGTGGACTTCGGAGAACACCGTCGGAGCGAAGAAGAACCCGCGGTCGGGCACCGGGCACGGACTGGTCCAGCGCTGCGCGCCTTCCGCGTCGCCGGATTCGACCAGGCCGCGGATTTTCGCCAGCTGCTCGGCCGAGTTGATGGCGCCGAGGTCGGTGTTCTTGTCCAGCGGGTCGCCGAGCCGCAGCGTCGAAACCCGGTAGCGGAGTTTCTCCAGCACCTCTTCGGCGACCGATTCCTGCACCAGCAGCCGCGAACCCGCGCAGCAGACGTGACCCTGGTTGAAGAAGATGCCGTTGACGATCCCCTCCACCGCCTGGTCCAGCGGGGCGTCGTCGAACACCACGTTCGCCGCCTTGCCGCCGAGTTCCAGGGTCAGCTTCTTGCGGGTGCCCGCGACGGTGCGCTGGATCAGCTTGCCGACCTCGGTGGAGCCGGTGAACGCGATCTTGTCGACGTCCGGATGCTCCACAATGGACGCTCCGATGTCGCCAGCGCCCGGCAGGATGTTCACCACGCCCGGCGGCAGCTCCGCCTGCTGGCAGATCTCGGCGAACACCAGCGCGCTCAGCGGGGTGGTCTCGGCGGGCTTGAGCACCACGGTGTTGCCGGTGGCCAGCGCGGGCGCGATCTTCCACGCCAGCATCAGCAGCGGGAAGTTCCACGGGATCACCTGGCCCGCGACGCCGAGCGGCTTCGGGTCCGGGCCGTAGCCCGCGTAGCCGAGCTTGTCCGCCCAGCCCGCGTGGTAGAAGAAATGCGCGGCCGCGGTGGGCACGTCGGAATCGCGCGATTCCTTGATCGGCTTCCCGTTGTCCAGCGTCTCCAGCACCGCCAGCTCGCGCGAGCGTTCCTGGATCAGCCGCGCGATGCGGAACAGGTACTTCGCCCGTTCCGTGCCCGGCATTTTCGACCAGACCGACGTGTACGCCTTGCGCGCGGCCTTCACCGCGGTGTCCACATCGGACGCCGAGGCGGTGCCGACCTCGGCGAGGATCTCCTCGGTGGCCGGGTTGACCGTCTTGAGCGGCTCACCGGAGCCGTCGACGAATTCGCCGTTGATGAACGGCTTGTAATGCTCTTTCAGATTGGCCAGAGCGCGCGATTCCGGCGCGGGCGCGTATTCGAAGATGCCCATGTCAGTCCACCGTCACGTAGTCAGGGCCGCTGTAGTGGCCGTCCACCTGGGTGCGCCGCTGCAGCAGCAGGTCGTTGAGCAGGCTCGACGCGCCGAACCGGAACAGCTCCGGCGTGAGCCACTGCTCGCCCGCGACCTCGTGCACGGCGACGAGGTACTTGATCGCGTCCTTCGTCGTCCGGATCCCGCCCGCGGGCTTGACGCCGCGCAGTTCGCCGGTGCGCTCGTGCCAGTCGTGCACCGCCTGCAGCATCACGTGCGTGACCGGCAGCGTCGCGGCGGGCGACACCTTGCCGGTGGACGTCTTGATGAAGTCGCCGCCGGCCAGCAGCGCGAGCCAGGACGCGCGGCGCACGTTGTCGTACGTCGCCAGCTCGCCCGTTTCGAGGATCACCTTCAGATGCGCCGAACCGCAGGCGGCCTTGACCGCGCGGATCTCGTCGAACACCTCCAGATAGCGGCCTTCGAGGAAGGCTCCGCGGTCGATCACCATGTCGACCTCGTCCGCGCCGGCTTCGACGGCCATCCGGGTGTCGGCCAGCTTCACCTCGCGGCTCGTGCGGCCCGCCGGGAAGCCGGTGGCGACGCTCGCCACCCGCACCCCGCTACCCGCGAGCGCTTCGACGGCCGTCTCCACCAGGTCCGGGTACACGCACACGGCCGCGACCCGCGGGCAGTCCTGCCGCTCGGGGTCCGGCCGCATCGCCTTGGCGGCGAGGCCGCGGACCTTGCCGCGCGTGTCGGCTCCCTCGAGCGTGGTCAGGTCGACCATCGACACCGCGGTGTCGATCGCCCACCGCTTGGCTTCCTTCTTGATGCTCCGGGTCGCGAGCCCCGCCGCGCGCTGCTCGACGCCGACCTGGTCGACACCGGGCAGCCCGTGCAGGAACCGCCGCAGGCTCGCTTCGTCGCGAGTGACGTCCGTCAGCGGCGACGGGGTTTCCGGCGCCGCTGCCGGGCTGGTGGTAGCTGTCATACCGCTGAGTGTAGGTGCGCGACAGCAGGCGCCGGAGCGCTCACCGGAATCTGTGGACAGCTGGTCACGGGCTCGCGGTTGTCCACAGCCGCGGGCAGGCGGCGGCGGTTTTTGTCGGTGCCGTGTGCAGCCGGGTTCAGGACTCGATCTGCGGCGCGTTCACGTCCTTGGCCGGCTTGCGGTAAACCACGACGCCGCCCCAGAAGCCGATGCCGTTGATCGTCACGGTCGGGGCGGTCGGCGGCGCCGGCGGCGCGCCGGACTTGTCCTCCAGCATGAACGCGCCCATGAAGCCGATGCCGGTGACGTTCACGTTGATGTCGTCGGGCACGGTGATCTCGATCCCGCCCATGATCGCGACGGCGGTGATCGTGGAGGACTTCTCCGCGAACCGGGCGCTGCGCAGGTCGATCTCGGCACCGCCCCAGAACGCGAAAGTCGTGTGCTGCTGCGGCAGGACCCAACTGCCCTTGCGCACGGCCCCGGACATCACGCCGATCGACACGGCCGAGCCGGGATGCCCGCCGACGCGGCTGTCCGGCAGCCCGAGCGCGCGCGAGGGGGCGGGCTGCAGCGAGGCCGAAGCGGCGGTGGCGACCGCGGCGCTGCCGGGCAGGTCCGCGGTCACCGGTTTCAGGTCGGCGAACGTTTTCGCGGAGTAGACGCTGGAAAGCCGCTCTTCGAGTTCGTTGATCGTGATGCGGCCTTCGGACAGCGCCTGGTGCAGTACCTGCGCGACCTGCTCCCGATCGGCGTCCGACACGCGCATCTGGTCCGGGCCCGGCGTGGCTGGGTCTTCACTCACCTGGGGCAGCCTAGCCCTGTCGGGTCTGGCTTGGGTCCGTCGAACGGTGGATAGGGGGATCATGGCGTGATGGATTCTGCGTTGGTGGGGACTTTGGTGCTTCCTGATGGGGCACGGGTGCGGGCTCGGGGGTTGGGGAAGCCGAAGCCGGAGGGGCCGGAGCCGGAGTTTGGGTTGTATTTGGGGTCGCGGCGGATGCGGGTTAAGTACGACTCGTCGTTGGGGTGGGAGCGGCGGTGGGTGCTGTGGCCGGACTTTCTGTTGCCGAGGGATCGGGAGGGGGCTCGGCGGGAGATTTTGGGGTTGCATGCGCGGGCGGTTGCGGGGGAGGCGGTGGAGGTGGCTTGTCTTGGTGGGGTTGGGCGTAGTGGGACTGTGTTGGCTTGTTTGGTGACGTTGGGTGGGGTGGGGGCTCGGGAGGCTGTGGAGTGGGTTCGGGCGGAGCATCATCCGCGGGCGGTTGAGACGCCTTGGCAGCGGCGGTGGGTTCGGTGGTTTGCTGAGTCTCGGTAGGGGGTTCGGCTCGTCGCCTGGCGGCGACATTGCGCACGGGCGTGCGTGGGGCACCCCGAAGCTTGATTGTGCTGACGGTCTGGGGGTGCTTGTCAA